>NZ_DAINOE010000037.1:0-33340 GCF_036735525.1 Arsukibacterium sp.
AAACAGGCTGATAGCTGATTGTATAAATGGAAATTTTGTGGGGATCCCTCAGCTACTTGACACAGCTGAGCAGCGCTGGCAAGCCATTAAAGGCTTTGTTTACAGCCCTTACCGGATGGATGATTTAATAACCGGGATTTTTGACACTCAGCAAATGCGGGTTGATTTTCAAATCTTTGATGGCGCTAACGCCGAACCGGAAGCGTTGATGTACCAAAGCGCCTCAGCCATTGATGATACAAACACTCACCTTTTTGATACCCAGCACACCATTACTAAGTATGGAAACAACTGGACCGTTAAGATGGTTGCGCAGGAAAATTTCGCTGCGCAGTTTGCCGGCCAGGGTCAATGGTTATTACCCCTGCTGGGCCTGGGGATAAGCCTTGCTATTTTTATCATGATGCTACTGTTAACCAGGCGGCAAGAAATGGCACAACATCTGGCAAATAAGATGTTTCAACAATACCAAAACGCCAAAACACACTATGAGCAACAGCTAACCGATGTTTTTTCCGCGGCGTCGGAAATGGCACTGATTGCCACCGATTTGCAAGGCACCATTACCTTATTCAACAGTGGGGCGGAGCGTTTGTTAGGGTATCATGCTGCCGAATTAGTAGGTAAGACGACGCCGGCACTGTTTCACCTTCCGCAAGAGGTGGAGGCACGATCACAGCAGCTAACAGAGCAGCTTGGCGAGCAAATATCCGGTTTTAATGTATTTGTTACTGTTCCTATGCGCCAGGGGGCAGAAAGTCGTGAGTGGCACTACGTTAATAAGCAAGGCCAGCATATCCCTGTGGCGTTAACGGTTACGGTTGTCCGTGATGAACAGCAAAAGATCACTGGTTTTTTGGGCATTGCCCAAGACATCACTGAGCGTAAACGCATAGAGCAAATGAAAAATGAATTTATCTCCACCGTAAGCCACGAGCTGCGTACGCCGCTTACCTCGGTATCCGGTGCCTTGGGCTTGGTGTTGAGCGGGCGTTTAGGGCCGCTTTCCGAAAAAGCTGAAAAAATACTTGATACCGCTTATCGCAATAGCAAACGCCTGGCGCTGCTGATTAACGATTTACTGGATATCGAAAAAATTGCCGCTGGCAAATTGCACTTCGATATGCAAAATCATGCCGTTAGCACCTTATTGGAGCAAGCGGCAGAAGACAACAAAGCCTACGGCGCAGCGCGCAACGTTAATATTGAACTAAGCAACGAAACTGATGCCTGGGTGCGGGTGGATGAGCAACGGCTTAAGCAGGTGCTGGCAAACTTGCTGTCAAATGCCATTAAGTTTTCGCCGGATGGCGCCACCGATACGCTTGCCGCCACCGCCGATGAAAACCAGGTGACTATCAGTGTGCTAGATCAGGGGGCTGGGATCCCGGATGATTTTAAAAAAAGCATTTTCCAGAAATTTGCACAGGCCAACAGCTCCGATACGCGGCAACAAGGGGGCACCGGTCTGGGGTTAGCCATAAGCCGGCAGCTGCTAGAACAGATGCATGGCGCTATTGATTTTGAGTCAGCCTTAGGTAAAGGAAGTCGTTTTTACATAGTACTGCCACGGGTAAAAGACCACTTACCACTGAGCCCTGCACCAGCATCTAATAGTGCGACCAATCATGACAATGCCTATCGTATCCTGATAGTAGAAGATGATGCTGATGTGGCGCATTTACTGCAAATTATGCTGGAGGACGCTGGTTACCAAGCCGATATTCGCTACAATGGTGCCGATGCGCTACAGGCATTAACAACGCAGCACTATGATTTGCTCACTCTAGATTTAATGCTACCGGATACCAGTGGCCTCTACATTATCCGGCAGTTACGGGCTGATGCCAAAACAGCCAATATACCGGTGGTGGTGGTGTCGGCAAAAATGGAGCAGGGTCGTTTGGAATTTAATGGCGAAGCACATAATATTGAGTGGCTGGCAAAGCCGATAGCGCACCAACAACTGGTCAAGCTGGTAGCGCGACAGTTATTTGAACAGCGCTACCCCAAAATTCTGCATGTTGAAGATGACATCGATTTACATGCGGTTATCAGTGCTATGGTAAGTGAGCAGGTGGCGCTTGATCATGCGCCAACGCTAGTCAGTGCCCGCAAGTTGTTAACCGAACATACCTATGGTGCGGTATTGTTAGATATTGGTCTGCCTGATGGTTCAGGTTGGGATTTAGTGCCCTTTATTAAAGCTGAACAGCCCAATGCCGCCATTATTGTGCTAACAGGTGAAGATGTTAGTAATGATAACTACCCTAAGGTTGAAGCGGTGCTCATGAAAACCAGGCTAAGCGCAGAGCAACTGATTACCGTGATTCAGCAGCGGATTGGGTCAGCGGCCGGCTAGGCTTAGCCTGCTATCGCTATAAATCTTTTTGCCTGGCATGCTCAGTCTTGCAATAAGGCCAACACAAAATTAAATGTGAAAACGCGCGCAGATACAGAATATCTATACCAAACGCTCTTGAGCACAGTTTTTTACACAAGGCAGCGCGTTAGTGTTTTGCGCGCACAAGCTGGGCTGTAAACCAAAAAGTTGCGCCTCCATCAGCGTTTTGCCGGTATCCAATCTCGCCGCCCATCGCCTGTACTAACTGTTTACATATTGCCAAGCCTAATCCCGTACCTTCAGCGGCTCTGCTTGCGCTGTCGTCTTGCTGACTGAATTGGCTGAACAGTAGAGGCAGAAAACCTTCAGCTACACCAGGCCCCTGGTCGGCAATACTTACTTTGGCAAGGTCATCAGCTATCTCGGCATATACTGTTATTGTTGTGTTAGCCGGTGAGAACTTTTTAGCATTGGCTAACAAATTAGACATTACCTGTAAAAAACGACCGGCATCTGTTAAAACCTGGATGTTTGGCGACGGCGGCGTAAAATTAATATGGATGTGTTTTGCCGGCAGGTAGTACAACTGTTCATCCACGGCTTGCTGAAGTAAGGCGACTAACTCTAACGACGTTATTTGAACCGACATCTTACCTGTGTTCAGTTTTGAAAAGTCCAGAATATCTATAATTAACTGATGCAACCTGTTAGCATTTTTTAAAGTGAGATCAACTAACTTCCTGGTTGGAATCGTCAAATCTGATTTTTTGTCTATGCTCAACAGCTTAAGCGCGCCAAGAATCGATGTCAGCGGTGTCCTGAGCTCATGGCTGATATTAGCAATAAAGTTATTCTGTAACGCCTGATAACGCTTACGCTGTTGAATATCAGTGATGATCATAATAAAGCCTAGCGCATTTAAGGTTTGGTAGGGTTCTAAACGTCTGAGTTGCACTTGGACATCAATTTGCTGGCCGTTTGTTAGATTAAGCAAGGTTTCAAAGTCGCTATGCCCGGCATCAGGCTGGGTAAGATTCTGGCCTGGGAACGCGACGAATATTTGCCGCTCTGCTTCAGCTAAGCTGAGCCAGTTTTCTATCTGGCTTTTAACCAACTGCTGCGTCGTTGCCTGAAAAAGCAATTCTGCCCCGGTGTTAGCAAACTCAATGCAGCCATCGGCTGACAGCGCCAAAATACCGACATCTTTCACGCCATCCAGTACCGTTTGCAGTATTTGCCGGTCAGACTCGGCAGCTCTGGCAAACTCTTGCATTTGCTGCCGGTTTTTTAGCAGCTGTTGTTCAAACTCTGCACGGTGCTGTGCCGGCAACATCACCCAGCGATAGCAGGCTAGCTCGCCAAACATCCCTTTTATGGCATTCAGCAGCATTGGAATTCGGGTTAACTCTGGGCCGCTAAATTGCAGATATATCTCTTTTACCTCGCCCTCGCTGCGCAGCATTGGCAAAATGTGTGTTTGCAAAAAAATCTGCCCCGCAAGGGGGAGTAAGTGTTCCAGCCTATCAGGCTGTGCAGCCTCTGTTAAACCAAACGTAGTTTGCGCCCACTGATTAATAAACAGAATAGCACCACCAGTATCAGTTACTATTACTGCGCAGGGTAACGCATCCAGTTCAGCCAGGTTGTTCAGCAAAGAAGTTCCTGCTGCAAAAAGTGTTGCATCGCCTGAATTACCAGCGCCGGATGGCTCATATGCGCAGCATGGCCTGCCACATCCAGCACAACCAATTCACTGTTTTTGATTTGCTGGTGCACAAACTGCCCTACGGCAACTGATGCCAAAGCATCTTCTTTATGCTGCAAAATCAAAGCCGGCACAGAGAGTTTTGCAAAATCAGCTCTGTTATCTGCAAAAAAGGTCGCCTGTGCGAATTGTCTGGCCATTACCGGGTCCGTAGAACAAAAGCTATCCGACAATTGCCCGGTAATTTGCGGATCGGCTCCGGCACCTGCTACAACAGGTGCCAGATAATTAGCCCACCCCAGATAATTTTGATCCATTAAATCAATAAGGCCGGCTAAATCGGCATGCTCAAAACCGCCATGGTAATCAGGCGGCATATTTAAAAAACAGGGTGATGGCCCAAGTAAAATCATTGATTTAAACAAGCCAGGCCGTTGATTGGCGGCTAGAATGCCAATGCTGCAGCTAACGGAGTGCCCAACAAAAATGACATCTTTTGATAGCCCAAGCGCATCACAAATATCCAAAACATCCTGAGCATAGCCGCTTAAATTTGCGTAACGTGAAAAACTGTATTGACTGATATCGGACTGACCGCTGCCAACAAAATCAAATAACACTTGTTGGCTACAATGGGCAAAGGCAGGCGTAATATCAGCCCACATCAACTGACTACAACCAAAACCATGTGCGTACAGCATGACAGGTAAATGTTCAGCACCCGAAACCTTTACATTATTTCTTTTTAAGATATCCACAAAGCAGTCCTCAAATGAGTTTGACGTTACCCGCCCGGGTTATATTAATCGCGGTAAGGGTGGCAGGATCTATGATAATTTCTTCCTAATATACTTACATAAATAGTACACCACCAGCATCCTAATCACTTTGCCTATCAAGTAAATACACAATATGCTGATACTCTATACCACTGTGCCGCGACAAACCGATTTCGCAGGTGCGGCTGCTGGATACCCCCAGTGAGCACTGACTAACCTGAGCGGCCAATCCCGATAAGGCTGAAGCGTTCAGTTCGGGCAGCGTAATGCCTTTATCACCGGCAAAGCCGCAACAACTGATGCCCTCTGGCAGCGCCACTTGTTCAGCGCAGGCTGCCGCTAACTGCTGTAAGCTGGCCGCCTGCGCTGAACAAGTGGCGCTACAGCTGACATGCAGTGCCACCGTCTGTGGCAGCGGGGTGATATCAAGTTTTGGCAGCACAAACTCACTGATAAAATCAATACTATCGTAGATGCGCAGCCGCGGGTCGAGCTTGCCGCGCAGCGTTAAACTGCAGGGACTGCTGTCAGAGAATACCGGCAGCGCGCCATTATCACTATGCTCAAGCAACCAGTTGTTAAGCTGCTGTTGTTTAGTGGCCGCAGCCGCAAACTGACCTTTAGACTGAAACGGCATGCCGCAACATTGATTATCCAGCCCCTCAGGCGTAATCAATCTGTAGCCTGCTTTGACCAGTAAGTCGGTACTCACTTGCTGTAAACTGCGGCTATCCTGACTATTAGCCTGCGGTGCCATCACCCGGCTGCTGCAGCTGGCCAGATAGATAACCGGCGTCAGGGTGCTAGCTGCTGGTATTACTGAAGCACTGTTAGCCGTGGGCATAGCACTGTGCCACCCGGGGATCACCTTTGCCAAACGCTGTCCTACTCTCAGGCCAAAACGCGCCATGGCACTGACACCGGCAAAATGGCGAGCCATAACAGCCGCCACACCTTTCCAGCGCCGATTGTGTTCAGCTCTAAGCGCCCTTGTCAAATCACCGGTATTAATACCGACCGGGCAGGCTGTACTGCACATACCACAGGCAGCACAGGTATCATTGCCGGCATAATGATAGGCTTTGCTAAGTGCCTTAAATCTGGTGGCATCTTCACCTGTTGCCTTAAGCCGTGACATTTCTCGCTGGGTAACAATACGTTGTCGTGGCGTCAGCGTCAGTTTTCGCGACGGACAGACCGGTTCGCAAAAGCCACATTCAATGCATTTATCGACTAATGGGTTCGTCGCCGGTAGTGACTTAAGGTTTTGTAAATGCAGTTGCGGGTTATCACTGAGCACCACATCGGGGTTTAAAATATGTTGTGGGTCGAGCAGTTTTTTTAAGCGCCACATCAGCTGGTAGGCATCCCTTCCCCACTCCAGCTCTACAAAGGGCGCCATATTTCGGCCAGTGCCATGCTCGGCTTTTAGCGAGCCGCCAAATTCTACCGCCACCAGCTGTGCCACCTCCTGCATAAAGTTATCGTAACGCTTAACTTGCGCCGGGTCATCAAAGCCCTGGGTAAACACAAAATGCAGATTGCCCTCCAGCGCGTGACCAAAAATAATGGCTTCGTCATAGCTGTATTTCGCAAACAATTGCTGCAGCCGGGCTACACCGGCAGCCAGTTGCGCCAGCGGAAAAGTCACATCTTCAATAATGACCGTAGTGCCGGTTTGCCGCACCGCGCCCACCGCCGGAAAAGTTCCCTTGCGAATAGCCCACAATTGGTTATACACCGCAGGGTCGGTACTGAAATCGACCTGTTGCTCCAGCGCAAAGCCTTGTACTACCGCTCGTAGCTCCGCGAGTTGCTGTTGTAAGGTCTGGCTGGAGACTGCGGTGCTTTCAATCAGCAAAGCACAGGCGTCGTCTGATAGCTGTTTTACCCACTCTGGCATGCCGGCTTTGTGCTCAACCGAGCGTAAACTGCGCCTATCCAACAGCTCCACCGCCGATACCGGCAACGGCTTTAATACCGTTACTGCCTGACAGCAATGCTCGACCGACGGAAACACCAGCAGGCCAGTAGCCCGGTGTGGATAGTCTGGCACAGTGTTATAGGTGATGGCGCTGATAAAGCCCAGACAGCCCTCAGAGCCGACCATTAAATGGGTCAGAATATCGATAGGATCAGTAAATTCAGTTAAGGCATTCAGTGAAAAACCGGTGGTATTTTTTAAACGGTATTTATGACGGATTTTGGCGCACAGCGCGTCGTCGGCGCGGGTGTACTCTGCTAATAACGACAACTCAGCCAGCAAGTCAGCATGGCTTAGCCTGAAGGCCGCGACACTGGCGCTATCTTCGGTATCCAGTACAGTGCCATCATAGAGCACAAGACGCATGGCGGCTAAAGTATTAAAGCTATTGTGGGCGGTACCACAGCACATACCGCTGGCATTGTTGGCCACTATGCCGCCAATTTTGCAGCTGTTAATCGATGCCGGATCCGGGCCGATTTTACGCTGAAATTTAGTCAGCACACTGTTAGCGGCAACACCAATCACGCCGGGCTGCAAACGAATTTGCTCACCCAGACCACGCACCTCGCGCTGCTGCCAGTTTTCGCCCAGCACCAGCAATACAGAATCGGTTACCGCCTGACCTGATAAGCTGGTGCCAGCGGCTCTAAAGGTAATGGCGACTTTATACTGATTCGCCAGTTTTAGCAGCGCCACCACTTCCGCCTCAGATTCTACCCGCAGCACTAATTTGGGTAGCAACCGGTAAAAACTGGCATCAGTACCATAGGCCAGGGTAGAGATGGCATCGTCAAAATAGCGCTCATTGGGAATAAGCTGTTTAGCGGCGTTTTGAAAAGCAACAGGTAATGCCACGGTCATCATTCATCAAAAAAACAGTTGTGCTATTTAGTAACAGGTTTTGAATGATTTGGCTATGCCCTGACCCTAAAGGCATAACCGCTTTGTGCTAAAAACAGAATAAAAAAACCGGCGATAAAGCCGGTTCTTTTTGCCGCAAAAAGCTTACTCAGGCGCTTTAGACACACCCACCATGGCCGGGCGCAATAAACGACCATTTAACTCATAGCCTTTTTGCATGACAAAGGTCACGGTATTGGGAGCCACATCTGCTGAAGGCTGAATAGTCATCGCCTGATGCTGCTCAGGGTTAAACGGCTGGCCTTGCGGGTCAATTTGCTGCACGCCATATTTGGCAACGGTATCAAGGAAGCTTTTCATGGTCAGCTCTACGCCCTCAATAATACCGGTAAAGGCTTCATCTTCACGATTTATAAAGGCCAGCGCCCGCTCCAGATTATCGACTACCGGTAACAAGTCACCGGCAAATTTTTCCAGTGCAAATTTATGGGCCTTTTCTACATCCTGACTGGCACGACGACGGGCATTATCTGCATCGGCTTTTATACGCAGCATTAAGTCTTGCTGCTCAGCCATTTTGGCTTGCGCTTGTGCCAGTTCAGTTTCCAGTTTGGTAATAATATCCTGCTCAGACGACAATTCCACGTCAGGATGCTCAGGGTTAGTTGCCGCCTGGTCTGCTGCGTGTTGCGGATCCAGCGATTCAGTTTGCTCAGAAGGCTTATGTTGCTCAGTCATATTCACACTACTCCAAATTCAGTAGGCTTATTATGGGGATTGAATCTGCCGATTCAAGTTTAAATTTAACTGCCGGGCGCAGGATTCCACTAATGGGATTAATCGGGCGTAATTCATTCGCCTTGGGCCCAACAGTGCGATAAAGCGGTGTGGTAACGCCTGATAGCGCTGGGTAATGACACTTAATTGGGCTAACTCGATAAAACCGGATTCTTTTCCCAAAATTAATTTAGGTTGATCATCCTGAGTCACGCTTTGCAATAACTGAATTAAGCCTGCCGGCTGCTCCAACATCTGCACCACTTGCTGTAACGCCGGATTACGTTGGTATTCGGGGCTGAGCAACAACTGATGCTGTCCAAACACCAGCGGCTGATGCTGCTGAAACTCATCCAGGCTTAATTGCCCTAATACTTTTTCCAACAACAGCTGACACACGCCCTGCTCGCTTCTGAGCAATTGCACTAAGCGGGCAATACCATCCTGATACTGGCCGCCGGACAATGCCGCATTTAACAAACACAACACCTTGCCTAAGCTGGCATTATCGATACCCTGCGGCAGGCTCAGCACCCGATGCAAAATATCGCCATCTTCATCAATCACCACCAGCAACAAGCGATCGCTGGCTAATCTTACCAGGTCAATCTGCCGCACTTCACGGCCACTGGCTTTGGGCGCACTGACAATAGCCACGCAACCGGTCAGGTTAGTGAGTAGCTGGCCGGCTTGCTGGCAAAGTAACGACACCGGTAATTGCGGCACCAGTTTTTGCTGTATCTCAGCCGTCCAGCGTGCCGTTAACGGCTGCAACTGCAGCATTTTATCTATAAAAAGTCTGATGCCGGTGGTGGTGGGTATTCGGCCGGCCGAGGTATGCGGCGAGCGGATATACCCTTGCTGCTCTAGTTGCACCATGGTATTACGCACTGTTGCCGAACTGACATCCAATGCCTGATGCTCAGCAATTAACTTCGAGGATACCGGCAAGCCATCCAGCAGATACTGCTCTACAATCAGTTTTAAAATCAGCTCTGCTCTGCTTAACGCCACCGCAACAACCATTTCTATTATCAACTTAGTCAAGAGGTGGGGGCTGTCCAAAAAATATCAAGTGAATCCAAAGCATAAAACATTAGGGCAGCTTGACTGGCTCTGTGTGCAGGCTGTCGCTATACTGGCGCAATACCCAAGCAGGAACCCACTATGCCTCATGCTTTTACTAACATAGGTTTAATTGGCAAACCGCAGCATGCCGGTGCCAACCAGACGCTAGTCAGCCTTTATCACTTTTTGCAACAACAAGGGCTGTCTGTCTGCGTTGAAGAGCGCGTCGCGCAGGGCCTGCCACTGGATAACCCGGATATCAAAGATTTAGTCACCCTGGGTAAAAGCTGCGATTTAGCTATCGTGGTCGGCGGCGATGGCAATATGCTGGGCGCCGCCCGGGTACTGGCCCGCTTTGATGTGGCGGTGTTAGGTGTCAATCGCGGTAATCTCGGTTTTTTAACGGACTTGTCGCCGGAAAACTTTCAGCAACCTTTAGCCGAAGTGTTAGCCGGTAACTTTGTCACTGAAAAACGACATTTACTGGAGATTGCAGTTCATCGGCATGGCAGCATTAAAAGCAGTAACAGTGCGGTAAATGAAGCGGTATTGCATGCCGATAAAGTGGCCCATATGATTGAATTTGAGGCTTACATTAATGACGAGTTTGTTTACAGCCAACGTTCAGATGGCCTGATTATCAGTACGCCCACCGGCTCGACCGCTTATTCTTTATCGGGCGGCGGCCCCATCTTAACACCCGATCTGGATGCCATGAGTCTGGTACCAATGTTCCCGCATACCCTGAGTAGTCGGCCACTGGTGGTATCAGGTAACAGTGAAATTCGCCTGAAAGTGGCAGAAACCAACGATGCGCACCTGCAAATAAGTTGTGATAGCCATGTGATACTGGCCGTAATGCCCGGTGATGATATCTATATACGCAAACACCCTACGCCACTAAGACTGGTACATCCACCAGGTTACAGTTATTACCATGTATTGCGAAATAAACTGGGCTGGGGTAGCAAACTTTATTAAACGACAGCTTGCCATTTGCACGATTACTGTATAAATTTACACTGTAATTATAAACAGCTTAAGGCGGCTCTATGTTGTGTCATCTGCATATCAGTAATTTTGCCATAGTCCGGGCGCTTGAAATCGACTGGGCAGCAGGCATGTCGACCATTACCGGCGAAACCGGTGCCGGTAAATCTATCGCGATTGATGCGCTGTCACTGTGCTTAGGTGAGCGGGCAGATGCCACTGTGGTGCGGCCCGGTGCAGATAAAGCCGACATCGTAGCCAGCTTTGATATCAGCAAATTGACAGGGGCGCAACAGTGGCTGGCGCAGCAAGATTTAGCCATGGGGCACGAATGTATAGTGCGCCGCGTCGTCAGCAGCGAAGGCCGCTCCCGCGGTTATATTAATGGCGTGCAGGTGCCGGCGCAGCAGTTAAAACTGTTAGGCCAGCATTTACTGAGTATTCATGGCCAACATGCCCATCAGCAATTATTAAAAGCCGAGTATCAACGGCAGCTGCTCGATGCCTTTGCTAACCATCAACCGCTGTTAGCGCAGGTTAAGCAAGACTTTAAGCAGTGGCAGCAGCTGCAGCAGGAATATGCCAGCTTGCAGCAATCACAGCAGCAGCGTGATGCCCAGCGCCAGTTGTTGGAATATCAGGTAGCAGAGCTGGATAGCTTTGCGCCGCAAGCGGATGAATACGCTGATCTGGAAACCGAGCATAGCCGCTTAAGCCATGGCCACACCTTGCTCAGCCAAAGTCAGCAGTGCTTGCAGCAATTATATGATGACGAACAGCAAACCATTTATCAGGCGCTAAGTCAGGTCACGCAACAACTAGAGCAACTGGTGGCACTGGACCCGGGCCTGACCCCAGTTCAACAGATGCTTAGTGATGCCGTAGTACAAACCGAAGAAGCCAGCCGCGAGCTGCGCCGCTATGCCGATAAAGTAGAACTTGACCCCGAGCGGCTGCAACAGCTAGATGAGCGTTTAGCGCAATGGCTGAATTTAAGCCGTAAACATCAGGTTGGTTTTGAGCAATTACCCGAGCTGCACCAACAGTTGTCACAGCAATTATCTGAGCTTACCGGCTGCGAGCAGCGTTTAGCGCAGTTAAACGATGACATTAGTGCTGCAGTAAAGCAGTATGAGCAAAGCGCCTCTAAGCTTAGCCAACAACGCCAGCTGGCAGCCAGCCAGCTCAGTCAATTAATCAGCCACAGCTTGCACGAGCTGAGTATGGCCAATGCTGAGTTTCACATTGTGGTGATGCCAGTCACCATTGCCCAGGCCAGTGCCACAGGCCTGGATAGTATCAGTTTTGATGTCTCGACCAACCCGGGCCAACCATTGCAAGCGCTGCACAAAGTGGCCTCTGGCGGCGAACTGTCACGTATCAGCTTAGCTATTCAGGTGATCTTGGCCGATAAAATTACTACCCCTACTTTGATATTTGATGAAGTCGATGTCGGGATCAGTGGCCCTGTTGCCGCCGGCGTTGGCAAAATGCTGCGGCAACTGGGTGAGCACACGCAAATTATCTGTGTCACTCACCTGCCACAAGTAGCCAGTCAGGGGCATCAGCAACTTTTTGTTGAAAAATATACTGATGGCCAGGCCACAGAAACCAGAATGCGTTGCTTAACGGATGAGCAAAGGATCAGTGAAATTGCCCGCTTATTAGCGGGTGAAAATATCAGTGCCAGCGCCTTAGCGAATGCTCGCGAACTTTTATGTGCCGGCACAGTCTGAAAGAAGATTTTTCAGCACGGCTATCATAGGGTATGATAGCCACATTATTTTTAAGTTGATGGCAAATATGAAAGCAGTAGTAAAAATGTTGGCTCTGATGCTGGCGATCAGCAGCCTTAGCGCCTGTAGCAGCTGGATTTACCGGATTGACATACCGCAAGGTAACTTTCTGGAACAAAAAGACATAGACAAACTTCGCGTGCAAATGAGCAAAGAGCAGGTGGTTTTTGTACTGGGAAGCCCGGTCGCGGCTAACCCCTTTGACAACGATGTCTGGCATTACTTTTATTCTTTAAAAGGTGGCCGTGGCAATAACTTTGAAAAACAGCTGGTGCTGACCTTTGTCGATGGCCGCCTACAGCAGTTAACCGGTGATTTTGAGCCGCACGCCGACTTTAATACCCCGCTGGATATTTAACGCCCTTTATCGCCATTAAAAAGCCTGCTTAATGCAGGCTTTTTTATTTCTCAAATACCCTACCCCCGGTCACTTTATCGGCCCGGCCTTCTTCTTTGGCTTTTTCAGCACGACGCCGGCGTAAATCTTTGGGATCAGCAATTAATGAACGGTAAATTTCAATGCGGTCAGTGGCCTTAACCTGCTCCGTTAACTTTACCGGCCGGCTCCAAATGCCCACTTTTTGCTCCTCCAGATTAATTTCCGGGTACAACTGCAAAATACCTGATTGCTCTATCGCTTGCTGCACTGTCGCGTCAGGCGCTACCGCTATTGTTAACAGGCTTTGCTTGGCCGGTAAGGCATAAACGACTTCTATGGTTATCTGCTCAGCCATCATTCCCTCTGTGGATGTCCGTAAACTTGCTTGGCGCGCTCGGTAAAAGCATTGACCATAGCAGCGGCCAATTCAGCAAAAATTTTACCAAAGGCAAATTGAATAATGCGGTTTGAAAATTCAAAGTCTAATTTTAAGATCACTTTACAGGCATTATCGCCCAATGCCTGAAACTGCCAACCACCCTGCAATTGCTTAAATGGGCCGTCGACCAGTTGCATGTCAATGCGTTGATAAGGATACATGGTATTGCGGGTAGTAAATGCATGGCTGATACCGGCTTTGGAAACCTGCAGCGTCGCGACCATATCTTGTTCAGTCTGGCTGACAATGCTGGCCGCACTGCAGCCTGGTAAAAATTCTGGGTAAGCCGGTACCTTATTCACCAGCTCAAACATTTGTTGCGCGCTGTAAAAAACCAAGGCACTGCGCTCAATTTGTGGCATACTCACTCCCATTAAATTTCGCTGCCGATTGTAACAGAATAACGCGGAGCAACAAGGTCGGCATGATTTGCTGGCAACAAGAGAAGAGCCTTAGTCAAAATAGCGAATTATGAGCAAAAAACAACCTAGTAAAAATCAGAACAGCACTATAGCGCTGAATAAAAAAGCCCGGCATGAATATTTTCTTGAAGATCGATTTGAAGCAGGCATAAGCTTACAAGGCTGGGAAGTCAAAAGTATTCGTGAAGGCAAAGTGAACCTGTCAGATGCCTACGTGATCTTAAAAGATGGCGAAGCCTATCTGTTTGGCGCACAAATTCAAGCGTTAAAAAGTGCCTCCAGCCATGTTGTCTGTGACCCAGACCGCAGCCGTAAACTGCTGCTGAACAAACGCGAACTAATGAAGCTTATCGGCTTAAAAGAGCGTGATGGTTATACCCTTATCGCCACTGCCATGTATTGGAAAGCCTGCTGGGTAAAAGTAGAGTTCCACCTGGCTAAGGGTAAAAAACTGCACGATAAACGTGATGACATTAAAGATCGGGACTGGTCTCGCGAAAAATCACGGATGATGAAACACAGTAAACGTTAAGCTTTTTTGCCGTAATACTTGAAACTGTTACGGCTTAACCCCATCTAACAGTAAGTGTCGCTGCTATAGTTTGCCATATCAGCGATAGAAGCGGCCATGGCGCAGACAACCCTTGTGATATACAAGATGCCAGCGTACAATGACCACACACTGAGAGTGTATGTGTAACACCAAGAATTCGGGGCTGATACTGGATTCGACGGGATTCACGAACTCCTAGGTGCATGCCGAGGTGCGGTAGGCCTCGTAAAAAAACCGCAAAAAACTAGTCGCAAACGACGAAAACTACGCAATCGCTGCTTAATAGGCAGTAGATAGCTCTTCCCCTCACGCATGCCTATAAGCTGAGACTCTGGAAGATCACCCCTAATAGGATCGCGTCGCGTCTTCGCCTGGAGACAACACGTTAAAACCAATCAGGCTCGCCCGACGATAGCCTGCCATTCGGCGCTCATAGGGTTAACTAAATGAATGTGCTAAGCATGTAGTACCGAAGATGTAGGTTTTTCGGACGGGGGTTCAACTCCCCCCAGCTCCACCACTTAACAAAAAGGCCACCGCAAGGTGGCCTTTTTGTTTTGATACAAGCTAGGTTTTACAGTTTGGTGTCTATGGTCATCCATTTTTTGACAGCTGAGGCCAGCTCATCCGGGTGAAACTTAGCAATAAACTGATCGGCGCCGACTTTTTTTACCATGGCTTCATTAAAGACACCGCTTAACGATGAGTGCAGCACCACATGCATATTTTTTAAATGAGGGTCGGCTTTGACAGCGGCGGTCAGGGTATAGCCATCCATTTCTGGCATTTCAATATCAGAGATAAGCAGCGGCACTTGTTGTGAAATATCACCGCCCAGCTCGCGCGACTTCGCTTCCAGCCAATCCAAGGCTTCTTTACCATCATTGACCAGGGTAATATTGATACCTACTGAGCTGAGCGCCCGTTTTACCTGATTTCGTGCCACAGCGGAGTCATCTGCTACCAGGACAGTCAGGCTGCTTAAATCAACTTCTGCAGCTTGCTGCTTAACGGACTCACTGACTTCTTCGTCAGGTGGGGAGATCTCGGCAAAGACTTTTTCTACATCGATAATTTGCACTAGCTTATCATCTACCATGGTAACAGCTGTAAGGTAGTGACTACGACCCGCGCCCTTGGGCGGCGGTGATATCTGCTCCCAGTTAATATTAACGATACGATCGACACCGCCTACTAAAAACCCCTGAGTAGTTCTGTTGTACTCCGTTACCAACACAAAGCCTTTATCAATATCCTGAATAGGCTTACCACCAGTCGCCTGACTCAAGTCAATAACGGTGATGGGTACCCCCCGTAAATGGGCTACACCACGCACATGCTTATTGGCGCCAGGGATCTCCGTTAGCTCAGGACATTGCAGTACCTCGCGTACTTTGAACACATTAATGCCGTAAGGCTGAGGACTGTTTAAACGGAATATCAAAAGCTCCAGCCTGTTTTGCCCAACAATGTTGGTGCGCTGGTTAACAGACGCCATCAAATTACTCATAGTGACTCCAATAGGATCCAGATAAAAGCTTATGGATCAGTGTAGCAGGCTGATAGCAGCAAGCCTACCAACCGGACATTAATTTGCAAATTTGCTCAGAAACCGCAGAAATCCGATGTTAAACTGCTAATAAAGTGAAAAATTTACAAATGTAAAATCAAGTACATAGCACAATATTTCAATAATTGATAAAAAAACATTCGTTTCTGATTTGACGGTGTCACATTTCAGCTGCATATTATTTCCGTCTGCGCGCACACTGAAGTGCCATTAATACTTCCAGGGATTGTTTTTTAGATTGTTTATTATGGCAGTACAGCCAGAAATAACGACATCTGCCTTTTACTTTGGGGTTATCATGAATCAATCAGAACTTGCCACTGTGCAGTTGACTGATGCTTACGCTTCCGCGTCAGAACGCTTTTTAGAAAATAATAATCAGGGTTTAGCGCAATTTACCCAGTATTTTCAGGCAGAGTTAGCCACGAGTTCACCTCAAAAAACGGCTATTTATCAGCTACGGCATCAAGTGTATTGTGAAGAGCTGGCTTACGAGGCCTGTAAACCTGACCGCCTTGAATGCGATCATTATGATGAGCGTTCGCTTCACTGCTATTTATCACACCGCAGCTCTGATCGTTACGCTGGTACTGTTCGCCTGATCACCTGCGAGCAAAACGTTGATCAGTTACCGGTTGAGCACTATTTTGCGGGGCGATACACCAGTAATAGTCTGACACCTTCGCATTTTCCCCGTAATCAGATTTGTGAAATTTCTCGTCTGGCAGTGCCAGAGCAATTCCGGCGACGCTTAAAAAACCAGCCTGCAGCCAAAGATTTGCCGCAACTGGATGCAGTAGACAACCGTAACGGTAATCAATATTACCGTTACATCGCCATCAGTCTATATCTGATCGCCATGATATTAAGTGTGAAAAGTGGCCGTTATCACGCATTTGTCACCATTGAACCGGCACTGGCCAGAGTGTTGTACCGGATTGGTTTTCATTTTATCCAGATTGGCGAACCCATTGAACTTAATGGCCAACGAGCACCCTACTATCTGGATATGCGTACTGTCTGTTTCAATTTGAATGACGATTACTTGCAACTTAAGGAATTATTGATCGCACAATTAAAGGATGGTAATACTGTGCAGTTTAATGCGTAATCATAGCCAAGCCAGAAAGTGAGTATTGCTGTGCACGTTTTTAAAGTTATCTGATTGATTAATCAGGTGCTATTTGCAGTTCTAGTAGACGGTATTAAAGTAGTGGTGTTATGGATTCTTTAACGCAAATTGCGCTTGGCTCTGCTGTTGCTATAGCGGTAGTTGGTAAACACAGCACAGTGCGCAAGGCCGCATTGTGGGGTGCAGTAGCAGGGACTTTACCTGATTTAGATGTGTTTGTTGATTACGGTGATGCCTTAAGTAATATGGTTTATCATCGTGGCGAAACCCATGCGCTGTTCTATCTATCCCTTTTCTCACCCTTTTTGGCCGCACTCATCTGCCGTATTCATGGTGAATTTAAGCTGTTTAAACACTGGTGGCTGGCTGTATCGCTGGTGCTGATAACCCACCCGCTGCTCGATACCATGACGGTATATGGCACCCAATTGCTGCTGCCCTTTAGCAATTACCCTTTTGGAATTGCCAGCATCTTTATCATTGACCCGCTCTATACCCTGCCGTTACTGATAGGTATAGGCTGGGCCTGTTTCAAACCTCGACAATGGCTGGCTGCCAGCTGGTGCGGTTTGGGCTTATCCAGTGCTTATCTGATGTGGACTGTGGTAGCACAGCATCACGTGACGCAATTAGCTAACCAGCAACTTACCGGCGTGCCGCATCAGCAAGTGCTGGTGCAACCAACACCGCTTAATACCATACTGTGGCGAGTTGTTGTGATGACACCTGATGGCTATCTTGAAGGTTTTTATAGTTTCACAGACAATTCGCAAAAGGTTGAATTTAACACTGTGGCGTTAGATCACAGCCTGTTGCTTAAATACCGCCAGCACCCGGAAGTACAAACACTGGCAAGATTCAGCCATGGTTTTTTCAGCTTAGTGAAGCAGGATCAGCAGCTGATCTTGTCAGATTTAAGAATGGGGTTACAAGGCAATTACGCATTTAGTTTTGTTATAGACCCCGATATGCAGATACCAGCCAGCGCGGTACCCGCCGACTATCAGTTTGCAGATACCTTAAGCTGGGTATGGCAGCGCCTAACCAATAACCCGGTAACCGAACCAGTCAGGCACTAAGGGTTGATGGCTGCCACCAGGGGTGAGTTTAATAAAATAGGCCCCCAGCTGAGACATCAATAAACACTCATCGACCTGCAATAAATCATCTTTATGCGGGCTGTGGCATTGCGTTAGCAACTGCGCTTTGGCGCGGGCTTTTGCTTCAGCAGCTGACCCTGCCACACACACCATTACCTCATGTTGCTCAGCCAGTTTATCCGGGAAATAACCACCAAAGTTAATAAAATACAGCTGCTTATCAGCGACGACTGGCTCATTGACCAGTTCAATTTTATAGCCATCGACATCCGTCAATTGCAGGTAACTGTCCAGATGCAGGCCCTTAATATCGCCGAACCATTGCTGTCGCAATTGCTCAAAGGTGGCTTCGATGTCCGCGCCCACTACAAAACGTATATCGTGCAATTCAATGTTAGCACCAGGGGCAGTGCCACCAAGGTAAACCATAAAAAGTTTCATCATACCTCGTTACAGCCTGATACTCAGGCCATCATTTAATGCCCGCTGATAAGCACTGTATGCGGGTATCATCGCCAGCACAATGGCTGCCATTAAAATGGCTGCCGCCCAATATACAGTACTGAGATCAAAGGGGTTAATACTGATAAACAATCCATAGCTGCTGGCCAGCCTGTCTTGTAAAAAATACAAAGAGCCCACTAATAACGCTGCTGCTGCGAGCATAGCAACTAGCGTTAGCATCACTACTTCCAGCTGAATTAATAACAGCAGGTACCAGGGATGTGCCCCTGCCGCCCTTAAAATGGCCATTTCGCGCTGCCGCTCTTTCATGGACGCCAGTAAGGTAGTGGTCATGCCAACTAAACCGGCCGCCAGCACCAGTAAGGTAATGACCAGCAACAGGTTCTCTACCATACTGAGCATTTGCCACAACTCTGCCAGCGCCACGCCGGGTAAAATAGCCGTTAATGGCTCATTCCTGAACTCATTAATTTGCCGCTGCACGGTAAAAGTAGCCATCCGTGAGTTTAACCCCACCATAAAAGCGGTGATGGCCTTGGGCTTAAGCTCCATCTGTAATGCCTGCTCTGCTGACACCTGACGGCCAGGCTGAGGCGCACCTTGCTGCCAGCCCAGATGAATGGCTTCAATGCCTTCCAGCGAAACATGTACCGTTTGATCAACCGGTGTACCGGTCGCGGCTAAAATACCGGTAATGGTAAAAGGGTGATCTCTGTGCTCAGTAAAACTGACGGCTCCAATGCCATGCGATAAGGTTATTTGCTGACCAAGCTGATAGTTCAAACGCTTGGCCACCTCTGCTCCCAACACTGTCTCGTACACGCCAGCAAATGCTTCACCCTGACTAAATTGTAATGCTTGCTGATTGGCGTAGCGATAGTATTTAAAATAATTGTCGTTGGTTCCAAGCACCCGGTAACCACTATGGGAATCACCCAGTGACAACGGGATTGTCCAGGCAATTTGTGGATGACGCTGGATACGTTCATAAGTTTCATAACTGACATTCGCAGTAGCATTTCCTAATCTGAATACAGAATAGAGTAATAAATTTAGCTGACCAGAACGGGCGCCGACAATTAAGTCTGTGCCACTCACGGTATTGGTAAAACTGTTGCGCGCTTCTTTTCTTAAATGCTCTATGCCCAGTAACAAACTAATACTAATGGTCAGCGATAGTAACGTCAGCAATACCGTACCACGCCGGTTCCACAAACTCAGTCTGGCCAGTTTAATTAACATGGTTTTACTCCCTCGGCCAACTGCTGCATATCCAATTTCTGCTTAAAATAGCCTTGCAGCGCACTATCGTGGCTAACGAAAATGACGGTGGTGTGGCAACGATCTGCTTCAGACAGCATCACCTGCATAAAAGCATCACGATTATCACTATCCAGTGCTGAAGTAGGCTCGTCGGCTATTAAGATAGCTGGTTGCGGTAATAACGCCCGGGCAATAGCCACCCGTTGTTGCTGCCCTACACTTAGCTGGCTGGCACTCGCTTGCCATAATGCTTTCGCTAATCCCAGCCGGGTTAGCAGTGCCTCTGCCCTCAGCCTGGCATCAACAGTCGCCTGGCCGGCAAAATGGCTGCTGAGCAACACATTATCCAGTACAGATAAATAGCTAATTAAATTTAGCTGCTGAAAAACCACACCGACTTGTGAGGCTCTGAGTTGATCGCGCTTACCGGCGCTGAGCGTATGCAAAGCAGTGCCATTGAGCCAGATTTCTCCGGCCACGGGTTTAGTGATGCCCGCCAGCAAATTTAACAACGTGGTTTTACCACTACCGGAGGCGCCACGAATAAAAAGATGTTGTCCCGATGCTAACGTTAAAGAAGGGACAGACAACTGCCAGCTGCCAGCCTGGTAATAAAACAACAGTTGTTTGAGCTCAATGGCAGGAATTTTCGGCTTGGTGGTCACAGGTATCCTCTGGCTCATGCTATGATAGCGACTCGCTAAGTTGGCTTATTATGCAAAATAAAGAGGCTAAGCTCCAATGTTCAAACCGTTATCTATTGCTTTTTCTATGGTATTGGCCGCATGCATCAGCGTTGCTGCCAGCGCTCAAGAGCCGAAAACCATTGAATGGACAGACTTAATGCCAGAAGAAGACTTAAAAATGCTGCAGTCAATGCCAGAAGTGCAGCACGATTACAGTCAGCCATCGCCGTTTGATGATAACTATAATGCTGATGATCCGGCAGCTCAGGCCTGGCAGCAGATATTAACATCGGCACGGGTGCGCGAAGAATTTAATAATACCAAGGTGCGGATCCCCGGCTTTATTGTGCCACTGGAATTTGATGCCCAGCAAAATGTGACCAGTTTCTTTTTGGTACCTTATTTTGGCGCCTGTATCCATGTGCCGCCACCGCCGCCAAATCAAATTATCTATGTAAGTGGCGCCAGCAACTTGCGTGCTGACATGATTTACTCACCGTTTTGGATCACCGGAACTCTGACCACTGATACCATGACGCATGATTTAGCGCACGCGGCTTACACTATTAAAGCAGACTCCGTCACTGAGTATACCTGGTAAGCGATTCCTCTAAACAAGGTTTACCAGCAAAAATGCCGGCTTATGCCGGCATTTTTTTGTCATGCTGTAATTAAAAATTGACCTGATGAGTAGCAAGCGTTGCCGTTGCTGCGCCCTGCCGATCGTTAATTACCCACTGCACCTGAATTTTCTGCAGTGACGGCACCCAGTTAAATAAACTGAGCTGTAGCTGATTTAACCGCGCCGGGCGCTGGCACAGCAGCTGAAAATTAGCATAAAAATCACCATGACCACTAAAGCCAGCATTTGTTAAATCGGTAGTGGCATCTGATGATTGCACCTCACAGACGGCTTCTCGGCTTAACTCAAACCAGGCGCCTTGCGCCAGAAGTTCCAGAGCCACTGCAATTTCTTGTTGTTGTTCACTGTTTTGCGGCGCATGTTCAAAACCGACAATATTATAGGCTGCCGATTGCAAAGCCAGTTGCAACTCATTACCTTCGAGCACCACAGTTAACATGGCTTCACCATGCACATGCGTACCCAACTGAGTGAATTCATCATCATGATGGTGATCATGGCTGTGGTCGTGGTCGTGCGCATGCTCTTGAGCATGGTTATCAGCATGTGCGTGTTTATGCTCAGTATGATCATGCTTTTTGTCATGATGATGGCCATGAGCTCGCTCAGGTTGGTGCTGTTCATGAGCCACCGCTAATTGCATAGGCAAAGCCATGGCGGCTAACAATATACAAGGTGGTAGTAATTTGTTCATTGCACTGTCCTTCAATCATTATCTTAGCGCTATCATACTGATAACTGCCACCGCTGCAAAGACGGCAACCTAAATCTCTGGCTGATCTAAAACAGCTGCCTTTGGCGTATTGTCAGCATGAATTCTATACGGCCTGTTGCATGTCCAGATTAATTGTTATTTTAGGCGATCAGCTCAGCCCAGCACTGGCATCTTTACGTCAGGCACTGCCCACTGATGTCATTATGCTGGCAGAAGTTCCGGGGGAAGCCCGTTATGTACAACACCATAAACATAAATTAGTGCTTATCTTCAGTGCTATGCGCCATTTTGCGGCGGTGCTGCGTCAGCAGGGCTTCAGCGTTTGCTACTACCACTATGCTGAGCATGCAGAGCTTTCAAGCCTTAGTGATGCCGTTAAACTCTGCCTGTCGCAACATCAGCAATGTAAAGAATTATTGATCACAGAATGTGGTGAGTACCGGCTGCAACAAGAAATCGACAGCTGGTCGGAACGTTTTAATTTACCTGTTTCAGTACTAGATGATGATCGTTTTTTATGCAGCAAAGCCATGTTTGCACAATGGGCCGATGGTCGCAAACAACTGCGCATGGAGTTTTTTTACCGCGAAATGCGTCGCTACACTGGCTTATTATTAGACGAACAACAACAACCTGTCGGTGGCCAGTGGAACTTTGATAAAGATAACCGCAAAGCTTGTCCACCTGATATCCAGCAAATACCGCCACTTAATTTTACAGTCGACGATATTACCCGGCAGGTTATCAGCATCGTTGACCAACATTTTTCCGACAATATGGGTAATAGCGCGGAGTTTCATTATGCGGTAACTGGCAAGCAAGCCCGTCAGGCGTTTTTGCATTTTGTGGATAAACAACTGGCTCAGTTTGGCGACTATCAGGATGCGATGCTGCAACAGCAGCCTTTTTTATTTCACAGTATTTGCTCTATGTACCTTAATTGTGGCTTGCTTGATGTACGCTGGGTTTGCCAGAAGGTTGAATCGGCTTGGCGCGAAGGTAAGGTCAGCCTGAATGCCGCTGAAGGTTTTATCCGGCAAATAATTGGCTGGCGCGAATATGTTCGTGGTCTGTACTGGCTGATGATGCCTGAATATAAAACCCGCAACACTTTTAGTGCCCTTACACCGCTACCAGCATTTTACTGGCATGGGCGCACTAAAATGAATTGTATGCAACAGGCCATCAGCCACACTATTGAACATGCTTACTCCCATCATATTCAACGACTGATGATTACTGGTAACTTTGCCTTGTTAGCAGGCCTTAATGTAGCGCAGGTTACCGACTGGTATCTGGCCGTGTATGCCGATGCCTATGAATGGGTTGAGTTACCCAATACTTTGGGCATGGCGCTGTTTGCCGATGATGGCTTGCTGGCATCCAAGCCATACGCTGCCAGTGGCGCTTATATTAATCGCATGAGTAATTACTGCAAAAACTGTCATTACAATGTAAAAGAGACCGCAGGAGCAAAAGCCTGCCCCTTTAATGCATTGTACTGGGATTTTTTAGCACGGAATCAGCAGCAGCTATCGGGTAATGCCCGTATGCAACTGGCCTATAAGAATTGGTACAACAAAACCCCGGAACAACAGCAAGCACTGCGCCAGCAAGCGGCGACAGTACTGCAACAGCTGGAGCAGTTATGATCCGCCTGGTATTACTTAATGACAGCTTAAGGTTGCATGATAACCCACTGTTAAAAGCAGATCCGCTACCTAAACTGGCAGTCGTGTGTTTAAACAAGTCCGCTTATTATGGCCGGCAATATGGACTGGCCAGGGCTAACCTGCAACGATTCGAGCAACAACTGAGGCTGATTAGCCAATTGCAACTGGCTTTAACCACACAGGGTATTGGTTTAGTTACCTTATTTGGTGATAGCCACACCGAGTTAGTTAAACTTATCAGGCTCACCCACGCCACTGAGCTGGTTGCGGCAGAGCCTACCGCGCCGGATGAGTATCAATGTCTGCAACAACTTAAGCAGCACATCAGCATCAACTTACTCGACTGCAATAGCCTGTTAGGCGCTGCGGCACTGGCGCCAGATTTGCACAGTTTTCCAGATCAATTTACCGCCTTTCGCAAAAGATTAGAGCCAGAGCTTAAGGTTTGCACGCCCATAGCGGGCTGGAGTTTGCCCCATAGCACAAACCCCTGGTTTAGTCCTGAGCAGGCCCAGACACTCAATCAACACTTCACGCCATTGCCAGCGATGGCAGGGAGCTGTGCATACAAAATAGCCATTACTGAAGCAGACGCATTAAAACGCCTTAAGCACTTTATCTGGCAGGAGCAACACATCCTGCATTACAAAGACAGCCGTAATCAGCTAGCCGGCAGTGATTATGCCAGTTTTTTTTCGGCTAGCCTGGCTGCAGGCAGCTTATCGGTCAGATACTGCTGGCAACAGATCAGTGATTTTGAGCAGCAAGTACAGGCCAATGACTCCACCTACTGGCTTAAGTTTGAACTGCTCTGGCGTGAATTTTTCCGCTGGCAAATGAGAAAATATCAACATCGCTGGTTTAGCAAAAATGGCATCAAAGGGCCGGCCGACTTTAGCCCTCCCAGGCTTAGTGCCAGACAGCAACAGCGGTTTGATCACTGGTGTGCGGGCAACACGGGTATGCCTTTTGTTGATGCCAATATGCGCTTGTTAAATCAAACCGGCTTAATGAGCAATCGTGGCCGGCAAAATGTCGCCAGCTATCTCATCCATGATCTTGCGATCGACTGGCGTCTGGGTGCCGCCTACTTTGAGCAACGTCTGCTGGATTATGACGTGGCCAGCAACTGGGGTAACTGGGCCTATATTGCGGGTTATGGCAATAGCATGCCCAGACCCTTTAACCTGCTAAAACAAGCCATGCAATACGATGCACAAGGCCAGTTTGTGCGCAGCATGTTACCTGAACTCAGCGCCGAAGGCGCCCTCATCCATCTGCCAGCAAATGGTGTTGTTATACCCGAGCAATGGCAAGCCTGGCTTAAGGAGTTAAACTGGCATAAAGCAGCAAAAGTGCCGCCAAGATGATACAACTGTTGTGGTTTAAGCGCGATTTTCGGGTGCAGGATCATCAGCCGTTATTTGAAGCGGCCAGGCAAGGACCGGTATTACCACTGTACATCATAGAGCCTGATTACTGGCAACAACCTGACACCTCCATGCGTCACTGGGCCTTTATTGAAAGCAGTCTTAAGGTATTACAACAACAACTCGGTGCGCTGGGACAGCCACTGTTTATTATCAAAGGCCCGGCTACCGGAGTGCTGCGCCAGCTGTGTCAGCAATTTCAGGTAAAAGCGGTATACAGCCATGAAGAAACCGGCAATTTATGGACTTATCAGCGGGATGTTGCCGTAGCAAGGTTACTAAAAGAATTACAGATACCCTGGCATCAATACCGGCAATTTGCCGTATTCAGACCTTTGCCCCAGCGAGATCTGTGGTTTAAGCAAGCCGATGCCTGGTTAAGACAACCCTGTGCTGCCACTATCAGCCAATTGCCCTTTATTGCTATGCCTCCCAGCTATAGCGGTCCCAGCCGCAGCGCCGTCGATTTAGCCCGCTGCAGCAGCATGCAGCAAGCAGACAACCTAAGCCTAACGCTGAACAGTTTTTGGCAGCACCGAAGTCAGCGTTACCGTAAGGATATTTCTTATGCGGCTAAAGCAGCTAACAGCTGCTCACGTTTAAGCCCTTTTATCAGTTATGGTCTGGTAAGCTTGCGTCAGTTACAGCAACAGGCTTACCTGGCACAAAAACACACCACCAGCCTTTATCACCAGCAAAGCTTACAGGCCTTTTTCAGCCGCTTACGCTGGCACTGCCACTTTATGCAAAAACTCGAAGACCAGCCTGCTCTGGAGTTTAGCAATTTACATCCGGGCTTCGATGGTATGCGCGAGCCGTTTTTTAACCCGGCTTATTTTGAGGCATGGCGTCATGGTCATACCGGTTATCCACTGATAGATGCCGCTATGCGCTGCTTAATTGCCACTGGCTGGTTACACTTTCGAGGCAGAGCTATGTTGGTAGCCTTTGCCTGTTATCATTTATGGTTACACTGGCGGCCTGTCGCACTGCATTTGGCGCAATGCTTTATCGACTACGAACCCGGTATTCATTATCCACAAATACAAATGCAGGCCGGCACTACAGGTATTAATCCTAACCGCATGTATAACCCGATAAAGCAAAGTCAGTTAAAAGATGCCGACGGCCAGTTTATCCGTCAATGGCTGCCAGAGCTCAGACAACTCCCTAACAGTTGGCTACACAGCCCCTGGCTGATGCCAAAGGCGCAACAACAACAACTGGGCTGTATTATTGATGTGGATTATCCCGCACCTATAGTGGATCTAATTCAGGCACAAAAGCAGGCCAGAAACTTAATGACAGTGTGGTTTAAGCAACATGACCGCCAGCATTGGCAGCAACAACAACAGCAGATTGTGAAACGGCATGCCAGTCGCAAAAGGCCCCAAAAAAATCAACAACAGAGCACACATCAGCTGCAATTCGACTGGTCTACTTAAGCCTTAGCGTCATTGCTGCTATCACATTTTTAGCGGGTTCATCATCGACAGCCATCTCCTTTTTCTTGGTTTAATTCTCCATTAAGTTGCAGCAACACAGGCTAAGCTGTCAATCTTGTTTACAATCAGGCTTTATGCCATCGACTATACATCGCTCGAAAAGATAAATTTCTCAAATAAAATCATTATCATATTAGAAAAAAATTAATAGTGGCTTATTTTATGCTTTCAACCTGGTCAATGCATGGGTGTCAGTAGATAAAAAATAAGTACTCAAGCACTAAATTTAAAAAACTGTAGTCAAATAGAAGGATTTTATTATGAAACGACTATATAACTCCCTTATCATTAGCTGCATGCTGTTATTGGCCACCCCGGCTTCAGCAGCGTTGATTGAACAATGGAGTTTTGAAAACTCAGCAGGCTTTATCAGCTGGCAAGCAGCCGGTGTTACTCCTTCTGGAGCCAGTAATTATCTGGATGATGATAACAACCTGCAAACCTGGTATTCCACTTTAACCTGGGGAGCCCCTTTTGAAGGTGGGCCATTATCGTCTTTTTCAATTACCAGTCCAATCAATGGTACTATTATGACTAATGGTGCAACTCAGTTTGGTACACCTTTGGTACATAATAACTTCCCTATTCTGGATAATGGTCAGTTGTTAACTCAGGCAGTGTTACTGGATAAGTTACTATTGACGCCTTTGGTTCCTGCAGGGCCAGCTCTGGATGCGCCGACTATCACTTTTGATATCCGCTTTTTTGAAACGGTAAATGCCCCTGGAGCCGGAATACTTTGCCCAGATGGCAACCCTCAGGGTATTGCTTCAAATATCAATGGCTGCGGCGATATCTTTGCGATTGCCTCCCCCTTTGATCTGGTGCAGAGCTTTATATTAGACGGATATTTATACACTATTAATATAGGTATTATCGGTGGAGATATCCTGCCTGATGCGGCCTGTAGCGAGCTTAGTTTTGCCTCAGGTTGCTACGGTTTTGTGACTATTGAAAATGCCAGTAACACCATACTACCATTCTTTTCAATTACTGCCCGCCCATTTAATGAGATTCCTGAACCAGCAGGTCTAGCATTATTTGGTATAGGTTTGTTATTACTGCGTCGCTTGGGAGCGCGGCAATAGTAATTGCAACGGCCTTTTACTATAATGTCTTTCTCAGGCAACATGATGTTGCCTGAGATATTTAACCAGGTTACCATGCCCCCTAACTAGATAGCTTCTTCGTCTTCTTCGCCCGTTCGAATACGAATAACCCGCTCTACTTCAAACACAAAAATTTTACCATCACCAATGCGGCCGGTTTGCGCTGTGTTCATAATGGCTTCGACACAACGCTCAACCTGATCGTCTGTCACCACAATGTCCAGCTTTACCTTCGGTAAAAAATCCACCATATACTCAGCGCCACGATACAGCTCAGTATGGCCTTTTTGCCGGCCAAAGCCTTTCACTTCTGTCACTGTCATACCAGTGATGTTTAAATCAGCCAGTGCTTCACGCACATCATCTAATTTAAAAGGTTTAATAATGGCTTCAATTTTTTTCATGCTGAGATCCCATTCGCACCAGATAAGTAGCAAGCAGTATAATACAAGCTGCTTGACGCTTCAGCAGTTGCCACAGAATTAGTTGATCTAAAAACGACAAGATACGATATGATAAACCTGACTATGCCAATCAGGAGAATTTATGTCTATTGCTGCCGCCATTATCGCCGAAATGCGGGTATTACCGCAGATTGACGTAAAATTTGAAATAACCCGCAGGGTAAACTTTATCAAACAACGTTTAACCAGCTCTGGTATGAAGACTCTGGTGCTGGGCATCAGTGGTGGTGTCGACTCGACGACCTGTGGCAGGCTGGCGCAACTGGCAGTGAATGAGCTCAATGCAGACAGTGCAGCCGGTTACCAGTTTATTGCGGTGCGACTGCCTTATGCATCGCAACAGGATGAAGACGAAGCGCAACTGGCGCTGCGCTTTATTCAGCCGACACAGTCATTATCGATAAATATTCAAGCCGCTGCCGATGCGCTGCATCAAAGTACGCTGGCGGCACTGGCAGGCATCAACGCGGCAGACTTAACCGCTGCTAAAACCGATTTTGCCAAAGGTAATGTTAAAGCGCGTTGTCGCATGATTGCTCAGTATCATGTAGCGGCTCTTACGGGAGGCCTGGTGCTGGGTACTGATCATTCGGCAGAAAACATCACTGGCTTTTACACTAAATGGGGTGACGGTGCCTGTGATTTGGCGCCGCTTTTTGGTTTAAGTAAACGTCAGGTTCGGGCGTTGGCGGCAGAGCTGGGAGCACCTGATTTATTGGTGGCTAAAACCCCCACTGCCGATCTGGAATGCCTGGCGCCGCAAAAAGCCGATGAAGCGGCTTTGGGGCTAAGTTATGAGCAAATTGATGATTTCTTAGAAGGTAAAGCGGTCAGTGATGACGTTGCCGGCAAACTGATCAGTATTTATCAAAAAACGCAGCATAAACGTCAGCCGATCCCCACTCCCTACAATCAGACGTAACAGCTTAAAAAATCAAAAACTTTACATAAATAAAACCCAAGCTACAATTATTAAACCTAATTGTAGCTTGGAGCACGCTAATGCGGGTAAAAGGACTCACCTTACTGGAAATGCTACTGGTCGTCGCCTTGCTAGCGTTATTAGCGCAAATCAGTTTACCGGCTTTTGCCGACCTACTGCACCGTAAGCGGGCAGATAGTTATATGCAGCAATTTAGCCGCCACCTCAGCTTTGCCCGTATCCAGGCGGCAAGCAGCCAACAAAGCGTAATATTGTGTCCAAGGTTGGGCACAGAATGCCAACCAAACTGGGAAAACCACCCTATTTTCATGCTGATGCAGGACCCTGCTACGGACAGTGAACACTTACTACGGCAACTGCCCGGTGTCAGCCATGGTCATCGGCTGGCATACAGTCGTAGCCAAGTACAATTTCGCCGGGATGGGAGTCTGGATGCTCTGGAAAATGGCACCTTTTACTATTGTCCACCGGCTAGCTTTAACTGGCATTACCGGCTGGTACTAAACCAGGCAGGAAGACAACGTCTAAACTTTGTTACAGAGCGTTGCCCTTTTTAATCCTCAGGAACAGCCAGTCAATGCCAGCATTTCAAGCTTTCCGGGGCGCTGACATTACGTTGCCCTGCTTGATTAAGGGTAAATAACAGACAATCACTATCGGCCCGTTGTGGCCCCAGCGCCTGCAACGTTAAATCATAAGCGCTGCCTGCTGCAGACAAACTGGCACTAAGCCGATAACGACCTGAGGTTGACAGACCATCTGCAGCCAGCCCTAAGCGGCTGATATCCGCAGTGTAGCGGCCTTCATCCGCCAGTAACCCCTCCTGCAAGTTGGCTGCATGCAACATGACTTGCACCGCCTCTGCCCGATAACTTCTCAGCACATGCTGCTGATAAGATGGATATACCAGAGCTGCCAGAATCCCTATAATGACTAACACCATCATTAACTCTATTAAAGTCACACCGGCCTGAACTTGCTGCTTGTTCATTAATGTGCCCCGCTTTCCAAGCGATAACTGGTCAATCGCTGCCAACGATGTAATTCTGGTAGCAGCAGAGGCATAACGCAGTCAATGCATAAGGGACTGAGGCTTAATAAAGCGGGTAGCAATAATTGTTCAGCCTCAGCACCCTGCCACCACAAAGCCAGCTGCCCCTCTGCTCCAGTTTGCAATGCCAATTTGCCCCGGTAAGCGGGCATCATCAGGCGTCGTTCCCGGTAGACCCTGCCGCCACTGTAAAGATGTAATGCATACAATTGTTGCGGTTTATCTTCATCTGCACACTGCCTGGCCGCTTTAGTCGTTGGCGCAACAGCACTGTAAATTACCCCTGCGACTAATAAAGGCGGAGTACGAATTTGGCCATCAACTTGCAACCACCAGCCGGCATGACGTTGTAAGCGTTGCCACTGTTCATGACTCAATCCATCGTCAAGTTCAGCGTCACTGAGCACAGTTCTGTCAGCTAAATCGCTAAAGCGAACTACAGTAGAGCCTGGCTCAGGTATACGTAGCAGAATCAACTTATCCTGACTACTCGTTAAATGTCGGGCACTCAATAATAAAAGTTGCTGTTGTGCAGCACTTGTGGGCTCTGCTAGTAAGTTGGCAGGGAGATGCGCTGAGATCAGCTCAAAAGCCTGGAGGAAAACCCAATCTGGCAAATGCAGATCTGCTATAAGTTGTGGTGTGCCAAAACCACGGCTTGTCAGTGTTAACCACCAAACTTTGCCACTGGCATCTAGTAATAATAATTCTGAATGCGCCCCCGTCAGTCGGCTGTCATAGGCTATAGGCCGCGCATAAATAGCAGTATGCAATTCCGGCCAGACAGCTAGTCTGAATGATGGGATCACCGCATCCGGCCGGAACAGCGCCAGGGCAGTGTCTGCAGCACTCTCCTCAGCTTGCAGCAAGTAACGGCGACTCTCCACAGCTCCCCGTCCCGGCAAAGTCACCTTAACTGATGTTGTCGCAGTGAGCCAGCAATCAGGCAGCTCTGCAGCACTCAGGTTTATACTGCTAAAGAGTAACAAAAGCTTAAAAATCCGCATCCGAGATCCCCTCCAGTTTTAGCTGATGGCGCAACAACATAGAACTGAAAGCCAGGTGCAGCCGGCTATCCTCAGAATGCAGCTCAGTACTAAATTCCAACCACTCACAATCAAGGTATTGCCCCGACCAGGCCGCAAAGCTAGCCGGACAAGCGCTTAACCGCTGCACTCCAGCCAGCTCGGTGTCGCTGTCCAATGTGGTCAGCGAACTGTAATGCTGCTGCCAGCCTTGTTGCTCTAACAGCAATTGCTGCTGCGCAGCTTGGGCACTTTTAAGACTAAGCTGGCTGATAAACAAACTGCTACTGACCATCAGCAGCATGACCATTAAGAAAATCAAGGCGCTGATAAGCGCCATACCACGCTGTTGCATCACTCACCTCCTTAACGAATGTTATGGTGCAAAGACACCGTACTACTGAGTAATAATCGTCGGTAATGATCGCCGGGCGCCTCGAAGCGCTCGGCCCCCATTTGATAACTTTGGCTATTTTGATAATGTCGATCGGCTTGCAAACTTCGCAACAAAACATAAAAAGTAATACTGACAATCCGCCCTTCGAGCTGCAGCCAATGCCGCTCGGTCATTTGCCGGGTAGCTAAGCGGTAATTCAACTGCCCATCACCGCTAGCATCAATACCAAATTCAAAATGTAAACGTTCAACACCATCGATGAGCGAATCAGTGTGGATTCTTGCCCCGCCAGCTGCCGAACGTACCAAGCGTTTGCGCATCAACACTGGGAAACGTTCGCCGCCATAGGTCTGTTGTTGTAAATAAAACACCAGATGCTGATATGGGAAATAACTGGCCTCTGCAGCAAGATCTGACGTGACCGCATCAACAAAACGGGGATGCTGCCAGTCATGTTGCAGATAAAAACGATTGTCTCTGAGTGCTGACGCCTCAAGATTCAGCCCAATGGCACGTTTTAGTTGCAGATATTCTGAATCTGGTAATAAAGAAGATAAGCAATTGAGCTGACGGCCACTGGCTGCAGCAGCGGCATACAGATTAATAAACGGCTGACCTCTTACCGGGAAGCTGCCGCTGTCCAGATCTGACTTAACGCAATCGCCCTCCGGGGCTATGATGGCAGAGGTGCCGTCTCGTATTTGATCCAGTGACATGCCTCCAAAAAAGCCACTGTTTTGTAACTCATTTTGTAATAAATTCAGCGCCAATTGCCCATTTTGCTGCAGTAACGCCAGTTGTTGTGTCTGCCGTACCGAGCGGCTTAAACTACTAAAAATTTGCAAGATAAAGCCCAGCAACAGCATAGCTAGCAACATTGCGACCATCAGCTCCGTTAAACTAAACCCCCGGCGCGGCACCTTATTCGCCCCCGGCCAGTAGCTGGAACCCCGCCCTGCCAATGCCAGTATCACAACTTGCTGCTGCAGGCTCAGGGTAACGGCCGGTGAGCTGCCAGCTGGCTTTTAGCGTCATACCGCTAGCGCTTGCCGTAAGACAAAAATAAGGCTCAAACAACGGCGTTTGCGCATCCGTTATGCTGTGGTTTTGCCAACGCTGCTGCCAATTGTAAAGCAGATACTGCCTGGCCTGCTCCGCGTCACATGGGCTTAGCGCTGAACAAGTGACTTCGGTTAGTGGACTGGATGCGGATATAGTTACAGCAGAGAGCGGCGCAGCCTTATTAACACTGGCCAAATCTTGTAATAACGAGGAGGTTAAGGCCACCGCAGCGGTACGCTGGGTGGCGTTTATAATATGCTGAGTTGCCAACAATTGCCCGGCTAAGATACCAAGCAACCCCAGCTTGACTAATAGTAAGGTGACCAACACCTCAATTAAAGACGCGCCTTGTTGTAACCGCATATCCCTATGCCAAGTTAATTTAATTAACCTTAAAGTTACAACAAATATTTAAAAGATCAAATTTTAACGCTTAAATTTTTACCATAAATTTTACCAGCATTTCGCTACTGCCGCCGCATTATTGCTACCTGCCACCAACTTAGTGCCTGCCTGGTTAATACCGAGCGACGCACAAGCGGTGTCTCCAGCTTGTGGACCTACCGCCGTGGCCGTTAAGGTATAAGTTCGCTGTGCCTGCACACTGGTGTAAGTATAACGTGCTGCAGATTCGGTTCTGCATTGTAAATCAGGCAAGACAAAAGTCGTTCCATCATAACGCATATTCTGGGTATAAAAGCGCTCCATAAACTGCGACAACTCTAACAAACAGCTGCTAGCTGCAGCGCGGTGACTACGCAGCACATGGTTTTGATATGAAGGGTAAGCCACCGACGCTAAAATACCGAGTATGGCCACCACTACCATCATCTCTATTAAGGTTATGCCCCGTTGTTTAAGCTTGAACATTGCCATTAGTTTATCATCTCCCGCCAAGATAACCTGCCACGCCGAATTTGAAGATTGACCCTGCTGGAGTCAATAGACACCCTGGAATCGCCTACTATCATTTGATCACCAACAAACACAGGCTCACCTGGCATACC
>NZ_DAINOE010000038.1:0-32821 GCF_036735525.1 Arsukibacterium sp.
CAATACTGGGATGCCGAAAAGCAAAGCTGGTATAACTACTTCCGGGATTATGATGCGACCTTGGGCAGATACCTGCAGTCAGACCCGATAGGGTTAGCGGGTGGGTTGAATACTTATGGGTAAGTTGGGGGGAATCCGATAATTTTTGTGGATGAATATGGGCTATATAGAAAAACAGTTAATGTTGCCTGCTTTGGTGCGGTGATAGGCGCTTTTGCCTTGGATATGTGGGGTGTGAGAAGTGCTGTTGTTGGGGCTAGCGAAAACCCATATCAAAAAGAGGTGGACAAAATGAATGAGCAGCTCACTAAGTGGAAAGAAGAAGCAAAACAATACACCGATACAACTCAAAAAATGAGATATCAGCAAGCTTCAATCCATGTAGGAACCGTACGTAATGAGTTTGCAATTAAATCTACAGAATGGAACATTGAGAATAGCTTTGGCGGTATACCGGGTGTAGCAGGGCTGGCGCTAGTTACAGCAGGAGCAGCGTGTGGATCATTCTAAAAAAAACAAGACAACTGCATGGTCTATTAGACTTCTGGGCTACTTCTTATCAGTATTTTTTTTCAGTCTGGCATTGTTGCACTTTAGCCCAGGCAGCCGTTTTGCTGTGCAAAGCTGGTTGATTGGGCTGGATAACGACTTTCAACAAAGTCTGTTTAGTATCGCCGGGGGCAAATACTTTATTCATAACTATGAAGACAGCTTATCGTTACACGTCAGCATGGTGCACAAGCTGCCCACACGTTATTTACGCGATATGATTTTCTGGTCACGGTTAAAGCCAGGAATGTCATTTGCGGTAGAGCCCCTACAGCAGAATGAGTATGGAGTGGAGTTCATTTTTATAGAAAATAATCCTGAGTTTTATGAATTAACTATTTCTCTACCCAATAGGGAGAAAATTTGTTTAAAGGAGTTTGCAGTTTGGAGGATTGTTTTTGAAGATACTCCAGCTACGCCAAATTATGTTGCAGTGAATTTTGAATACCAAGTAAGTTTCAATACAGATGATACTAAGCGCTGGCAACTCCTCGAGAAAGCATGTAGTTAACCAGGGTGAGATTACGAGTGGTCATTTAATCACCACACTCATACCAGCTTCCATGCCCGGCAAAAAACCGCCTTTAGCATAAAACAAAAACACCGCTGTTATCACTAAAAGCGGTGTTTTTTTATGGCCAGCGCTATCGTAGTTAACCCTTGGCGACTAAAAACTGTTTAATCAGTGCGCTGGTTGAACTGTCGAAGTCGCTGCTCTGGCCGTTACTCAGGCTCTGATAGATAGGGCCGGATAACTGCTTGCCGAGCTCAACGCCCCATTGATCAAAACTGTTTAGCTGCCAAATGGCGCCCTGACAAAAGACCTTGTGCTCATATAAGGCAATGAGCGCACCCAGATAATAAGGTGACAACTCTGGCAGTAACGGCGTATTGCTGGGTTTATCACCGGGCGACACTTTATGCGGCGCTAAGGCAGCGGCTTGCGCGGCACTCATGCCTTGCGCCAGGCATTCGTCGGTGGCTTCTTGCAGCGTTTTACCCTGCATTAACGCCTGACTTTGCGCAAAGCAATGCGCGGCTAAGCGCTGGTGCTGATCGGTTAGCTGATGCGCTGGCTTTAACGGCAGAATAAAATCGGCCGGAACCGCTAAAGCACTTTGGTGTAACAGCTGATGATAGGCATGCTGGCCATTAGTACCGGCATCGCCCCAAATGACCGGCGCTGTGCTGTAATCCAGCTGCTGACCGCTTCTGTCTACCTGCTTGCCATTACTTTCCATATCCAGTTGCTGCACGTAACTGGGCAGCAGGCGTAAATAGTGGCTGTAGGGCAGTAGCGCCTGCGCCTGACAACCAAAGCCATTGATATACCAGACGCCCAGTAAGGCCAAAATCACCGGCATATTGCTGTTAAAGGGCGCACTGAAAAAATGCTGATCCATCGCTTCGGCACCGCGCAGCAATTGCTCAAACTGGGCATTGCCAATCATCAGCGCTATTGGCAGGCCTATGGCCGACCACAGCGAATAGCGGCCGCCGACCCAATCCCACATCGGCAAGATATGTTCAGGCACTATGCCAAATTCGGCCGCGGCCTGAATATTCGACGAGGTGGCCCAAAAATGATGTGCAATGGCGGCGCTATCGGCACCGTTTTCGCTAAACCACTGGCGCAGCGCCAGCGCATTTTGCTTGGTTTCCTCGGTGCCAAACGATTTAGAGGCTACTACCACCAGGGTGGTCGCCGGGTGTAATGGCTTGATGATATCACTCACCACAGCGCCATCAATATTACCGGCAAAGTGCAGCTTAACCGGGCTGCAATGATAAGGCGTCAATGCCTCCACTGCCATTTGCGGGCCCAATAACGAACCGCCAATACCCACCCAGACCAGATCGGTAATAGGCTTACCCTGATAGCCCAGATACTCACCCTGATGTAGCTGCTGAATAAGCGCCGCCATCTGTTGGCGACAGGCGGTAATTTGCTGGCCAATATCTTCGCCATTCAGCGTTAAGCCTTCTACCTGTTGCTGGCGCAAGCGGGTATGCCACACCGCACGCTGCTCGGTGTTATTTAAATTCGCGCCACTTTTTAACTGCGCCAGTAACGGCTTAATCTGGCTTTGCACCGCTAATTGCTGCAGTGTTTGCCAGCTTTGCGCATTGAGCAGGTTTTTCGAGTAATCAAGCGTAATACCACAGGCTGCGACGCTAAAACGCTCAGCCCGCTGCGGATCGGCGGCAAAGGCCTGACGCAACGTGCCTGGCTGGCGCTGCTGACTGGCCAGGGCAGTCAGACTGTGTAAAAAAGTGGCGGACATGATTTTTCCTTTTCGGCCTATAAAGCGGCAGCAATGACCTGCTCTAATTTACGTTGATCAATGGCAAATTTACGAATGCCCTCGGCCAGCTTCTCGGTGGCCATCGCATCTTCATTCAGGGCCCAGCGAAACGCCTGCTCGCTTAAGGCTGCCGGCTTAGCGTTGCTTACGCCGTTATCTTTTAAATGCACAGCCAAAGCCCCTTGTTGCTGGCTTAATTCGTCCAGTAAAGCCGGGCTGATGGTCAGCCGGTCACAACCGGCCAGCGCCAGCACTTCGCCGATATTGCGGAAACTGGCGCCCATGACGATGGTGCTAAAACCATGGGCTTTATAAAAGCGGTAAATCTCGCGCACCGACAATACGCCAGGATCCGTCTCGGCGTTATAATCCTGGCCCGTGCTGGCTTTGTACCAGTCTAAAATACGCCCGACAAAGGGCGAAATTAAATAGACACCGGCATCGGCACAAGCCTGAGCCTGGCTGATATGAAACAGCAACGTCAGGTTACACTGAATACCTTGCTGCTCCAGCACCCGGGCGGCCTGAATACCTTCCCAGGTCGAAGCAATTTTAATCAGGATGCGATCAGGCGTGACACCATTTTGTTTGTATAACGCCACCAGTTGCAGCGCTTTATCAATGGTAGCGGCAGTATCAAAAGATAAACGCGCATCCACTTCGGTCGATACCCGGCCCGGAACCAGCTTGCTGATAGCGGTGCCAACATCGACAGCAAATTTATCGCAGGCCAGCGTTAGCTGCGTCTGTTGATCGCTGGCATTGGCTTTAGCGTAGTGTACTGCAGCATCCAGCATTGGCTTGGCAAAGGCCAGCTGGCTGGCGTTGAGTAATAATGAGGGGTTAGTGGTGGCGTCTACCGGCCGGAACTGCTCAATAGCGCCCAGATCGCCGCTGTCTACGACCACAGTGGTAACCTGCTTTAACTGGCTTAATAAATCATTCATATTGTTTTATTACCATTATTTGTGTCGCCAGATGGCGATGATGGGTTTAAAATCGTTATTTTGTAGGAATATTACTACAAAATATTGAGTTGCGGGCAACTTACGCTGAAAAAGATTGCACCTGTTGCGCTTAGTTACTATATTGCCCCCTTTAAAGCGCCCCAGGCTATCAGCGCTTACAGCTAGTTTTTTCAGCCATGAGGGTTGCCCTTTGCATCTATGATGGCTAGCGCTGTGTTCCCACGATACGTGGCTTTAATACGTTTGATCTTAGTACAGGACGGCAATGATCTATCCAAAACAATTTTATCAAAGCAAAAAAGTCCTGCTAATTGAAGATTGTGAACCGGTTCGTGCTGCCATCAAGGGTATGTTGCAACAAATTGGTTTCAATCATATTACTACCGTAGCTGATAGTACCTCGGCTCTGCAACAGGCCGCCGCTCAGAGTTTCGATTTTTTTGTTGCCGATTATCAGCTTGGTGTCGGTAAAGATGCCTTTCAGATGTTCCGGCAACTGCAGCAACAAAGCCATCTTAAAACGGGGGCTTGTTTTGTTATTATCAGTGCTGAAACTGTGCGCCAGCCAGTGTTTGGCCTGGTAAACGGCTTACCCGATGCCTATTTGCTAAAGCCATTTTCTTATCTACAGCTGGAAAAACGCCTGGGCAAGGCGCTGCAAAGTATTCTGGCGTTGCGAAAAGTCAGCAAGGCGCTCGTTGAGCATAATTACTCTGCGGCGATAGAGCAAGCCGACGAGCTGATTAAACAGCAACCGGTTTATACCCTTTTGGCGCTGCGTTATAAAGGCGAGTCTTTATTGGCAGCGGGACAGCATGAGGCCGCCTTCAGTTTGTATAGCCATATCTTGCAGCAACGCGATTTTAGCTGGGCAGCGCTGGGGCAGGCGATAGCCTTATTTAAGCAGCAACAATTTGAGCAGGCCGAGAGCTTGCTGCTTGCGTTAAGCAAACGTGAAGAATGCCGGCTTGATGCATTAGACTGGCTTTGCCGCTTGTATATGCAAAGCCGTCGCTTTGACGACTTGCTGCCTGAGTTGCAGGAATATGGCCGGCAAAGTAAGCAAAATGCTTTAGTGCAGCAGTTGCAAGCCGAACTAGCAGTGCTGTTGCAACAAGCCGATGCTGGTGCTTTGTGGGAAAAATACATCAGCCAGTATCGTTTTTCAGATTTTGACAACAGTGCTGTGTATCTGGCATTAGCGCGCTGGCAGCTGGCCAATTTAACCCGCTGCGACTTAGCGCAATTCAATACCCAGCGCCAGGCGTTGTTAGAGGTGTTAAACAGTATCCCGCAACGCTTATTAAGCGAGTGTGCTATACCGCAACAGTTATTACTTAGCCACTTAGCCTTACTGAGCGGTGACAATACTGACGCCGTGCGGCTGTGCCAGGAACTGCAGGCTGATCAGTTGCCGCTGTTATGCCGTATTGATTTGGCACGTTTGCACTTTGCCTTGGGCCGGGCTGATAATGCCGAGCAAATTTTGGCCGAAGCCCAGCAAGCGCCGGCTGAGCGGCCAGCGTGCGCACAGCAATTAGCCGATTATTTGCTGCCATTGCAATTAGAGCAGGCGGTCGAGGAACTTCAACAAAGCCGCTTGCAGTTACAGCAGTTAAGCAATGAGGGCAGCCAGCAGTTACAGGCAGCTAAACCAAAGGCGGCGTTACTGGCATTACGTCAGGCGTTTTTACTGATGCCCGCCAATACAGGTATAGCGCTAAACCTGTTACAGGCCTTGTTAGCCTTAGGGCCACATAAGGCACTGGCCCCATTACAACAGAGCGTGCTGCAATTGCTTGGTACCTTTAAGCTAAATAGTACCCAGCAACAGCGTCTGGCGCAAATGCAACAGCAATTAGCCCAGTAACACATCAGTGTAATTATCAATGCATCAGTCAGCGCAATACTAGGCTCTGATTGACCTGAACCGGAGTAAGCCTATGTTAATGGTCATCTCTCCTGCCAAAGATTTGGATTTGGAGCCTGTAACCTTGCCACTTGCGGCCAGCCAACCCGACTTGCTGCAACACGCGCAGCAACTGGTGGAGATTTGTCAGCAGTTAAGCCCGGCGCAGCTGTCGTCACTGATGCATATCAGCGATAAACTGGCTGGCTTAAATGCTGCCCGTTTTGCGCAGTTTCAGCTGCCTTTTACTGGTGAAAATGCTAAGCCAGCCCTTTTTACTTTTAATGGTGATGTGTATCAGGGCTTACAGGCCGAAAGTTTAACCAAGGCCGATCTGGCGTTTGCTCAACAACACCTGCGCATTTTAAGCGGCCTTTATGGCGTGCTCAGGCCACTGGACTTAATGCAGGCCTACCGGCTGGAAATGGGCACTAAGCTGAGCAATGCCAAAGGCAGCGATTTATATCAGTTCTGGCAGGGGCAAATCACCGAGCGTCTGAATGCGCAGCTAGCGGAGCTGGGCAGCAGCACTTTGCTTAATCTGGCTTCGCAAGAGTATTTTAAAGCGGTTAAGCTTAAAGCCTTACAGGCGAGGGTAATTACGCCGGTGTTTAAAGACTTTAAAAATGGCCAGTATAAAATTATCTCGTTTTATGCCAAAAAAGCCCGTGGCCTGATGGCGCGTTACGTGATTGAACAGCGGCTAAGTCACCCGGAGCAGTTAACCGCCTTTAATGTTGCCGGTTATCGTTACGCTGTAGAGCAGTCGAGCGAGTTAAGCCCGGTGTTTTTAAGGCAACAAGCAGAATAATCGGCAACAAACACAGAAGGCGCTTAGGCTTTGCCAACATTTTTGCTAAAATGCTGGCTTGTCTGTCGTTGAGCGAACCACATGAAATTCCCTGGCCTGCGTAAAATAAAACATTATTTCCCGGTATCTCAGCCTAAACCGCAATTACCCAGCTTTGAGGTGCGGCCGCAACTGGATACCTATATCGTTGGCCTGGATCAAACCATAGTGGACGTGGTGGCCAGTGTTAGTGACGACTTTTTAGCCAAGCATGCTATCCCTAAAGGCTTATCCAACCTGGTTGCACATGACAAAGCCAATCAGATTTATCATGAGTTGGTGAGTCAGCAGGCGATATCAGACCATTTTGCCGGTGGTACTATTGGCAATACCATCCACAATTACTCGGTATTGGCCGATGACAAATCTGTGTTACTGGGCGTGATGTCAGCCAATATCGCATTGGGTTCACCGGCCTATCATTATGTCTGCCACACCAGCTCTAAGGTAGACATGAACCACCTGCAAGGCGTGGCCGGTGACATTGGCCGGGGTATTACCATGATTACCCCGGATGGCGAGCGTACTTTTGTGATTGATCCCAGTGACATGGATCAGCTGTGTGCCGATTATATACCTACTGCTATTATCGCCGGGGCAGCTGCTTTTGTGGTCAGTGCCTATCCGCTGCGGGCCACGGGCCAGCCTATTCAGCAAGCGATGCAAAAAGCGCTGGCCGATGCCAAAGCCGAGCAGGTGCCAGTGGTGATGAGCCTGGGTACCCGCCACCTGGTGGAGGAAAACCGGCAGCTTATTCTTGAAACCATCGAGCGCTACGTTAACGTGCTGGCGATGAATGAGCTGGAAGCCGAAGCCCTGACCGGACACGCCGACCCGCTATTGGCGGCCGAGGCGATTTTAGAGCTGACCGATATGGTGCTGATTACCGCCGGTGCCGATGGCCTGTATTTATGTGGCTACAGTGATGAAGCGGCCAAGCGCGAAAGTACTAACCCGATAAAGTCCGCCAGTTTGGCCGATTTTAACCTTTATGAGTTCAGCCGGCCTATGCTCAGGCGCGACTGTCAGCAGCCGCTGAAAGTGTACTCGCATATAGACCCTTATCTGGGTGGTCCGGAGCGGATTAAAAATACCAATGGTGCTGGTGATGGCGCGCTGGCAGCTATTTTACATGATATGGCGGCTAACCATTTCCATAAACAGCTACAGCCGTTATCCAGCAAGCATGAGCAGCCCTATCTGGCCTATTCGTCCTTTGCGCAGCTGTGCAAATACGCCAATAGGGTGAGTTATGAAATTCTGGTGCAGAATGCCCCCAGACTATCAAAGGGCTTACCCGAGCGCGAAGACAGTCTGGAAGAAGCTTACTGGGAGCGCTAGCGCGGGTGATAGCCATAAGCAGCGGGATTGAGATAGCAGAGCAGGAGCTGGAGTGGCAATTTATCCGCGCTTCCGGCGCCGGCGGCCAGCATGTCAATAAAGTCTCTACCGCGGCCCAGCTGATCTTTGATATCCGCGCTTCGTCGTTACCGGCGTTTTATAAAAACCGCTTACTGGCCAGGGCTGATCATCGCATTACCCCCAGCGGTAAAATCATCATTAAATGCCAGCAAAGCCGCAGTCAGGAATTTAACCGCCAGCAGGCGCTGCTGCAGTTTATTGAGTTAGTTCAGGCTGCTGGCGTGGTAGCCAAAAAACGCTACGCGACTAAACCCAGCTATGGCAGCCAGCAAAAGCGACTGGACAGTAAAAAAAAGCGCGGCAGTACCAAGCAGTTACGCCAGACAAAAGCCGACAGCTAAACCACAATCCAGCCAGTGCTTTCGCTACAGTCGGTACACCCGGAATTGCCGGCCTTTAATCGGACCTGCTTGTAATTGTTGCAGCGCTTTTTTGGCGACCGCCTCGGCCACCGCGACAAAGGCCCGATTTTCCTGTAGCTGAATTTTACCAATCTGCGCAAATTCCAGCGCATTATCGCGGGTTAAGGCACCAACGATATCAGCCGGGCGCAGTTTTTGCTTTTTACCGGCTTCAATTTGCAAGGTCACCATGCTGGGGCGCGCCGGACGTTGCTGGCCGTTTGCCGCGGGCAACGGCATCGCTTCAAAGCGGCTGCCAAAGTGATCTTCTATTAAGCCCAGCTTAAAGCCGTCCTGCTCACCTACCAGACTGATGGCCATACCCTGACTGCCAGCGCGGCCAGTGCGGCCAATGCGGTGCACATGAGTATCGACATCGTGCGCCAGCTGATAATTCACCACCAGATCCAGTTTTTCAATATCCAGGCCGCGGGCCGCCACATCGGTTGCCACCAGCACACAGGCGCTGTTATTGGCAAATTGCAACAAGGTCAGATCGCGGTCTTTTTGCTCTAAATCGCCATGCAGGGCCAATACACTAAAGCCTTGCTGTTGCAGCTGCTGATACAGCTCCTGTGTCTCTCGCTTAGTATTACAAAACACCACGCAGCTGGTCGGTTGAAAATGCAGCAGTATGCCACTGACAGCCGCCGGGCGCGATGAGCCAGCCTCCAGCTGGAAAAACTGTTGCTGAATGCTTTGCTCATTATGGATGCTGGCCAGTTGCACGCTTAACGGCTCGGTTAAAATAGTCGAGGCCAGCTGCTGAATATCTTTCGGGTAGGTGGCACTAAACAACAAGGTTTGACGTTGTGCCGGCGTGTTGCTGATAATGGCGGTAAGAGCGTTACTAAAGCCCATTTCCAGCATGCGATCGGCTTCATCCAATACCAGGTTTTTTAACTCGCTTAAATCCAGCCGTTGCTGCTCTAGATGATCTAAGACCCGGCCTGGGGTGCCAACAATTATATGGGCGCCATGCTCCAGCGAAATAATCTGGCTGCGCGCCGGTACACCGCCACACAGCGTTAAAACCTTAATATTGTGAATATTGCGTGCCAGGGTGCGAATATCGGTTGCTACCTGATCGGCCAGCTCGCGGGTGGGGCACAATATCAGGCTCTGCACCCGAAAACGTTTTACGTCAAGCTGCGCCAATAAGCCCAGCGCAAAGGCCGCTGTTTTGCCCGAGCCGGTTTGTGCCTGAGCAATAAGATCGCGTCCAGCCAAAATTGCCGGCAGACTTTGCGCCTGAATCGGCGTCATCTGCTGAAAATTCAGGCTGTCTAAAGTGGTCAGTAACGAGGCTGGCAGGCCGAGGCTGGCAAAAGATGTTGGAGTCAAAACGCTTGTCCTGTGTTCAGGTCGCAGCAGGCGGCACGCCTGCTGACAAAGCGGCATTATAGCAGAATTTACTCAGTTTTGTTTTCTAAGCGCAGTTCCGCATTATCGTCAGCGTCATCTTCGTGCTGCAATAACTTTTCTTCAGCAACCGGTTGGGTTTCGCCTCTGAAACTGCCGCCTTTTTCAATAGTTAAATCATTACTATGAATGACACCTGAGGCACGGCCACTAGGTAAAATCTCGACGGAGTGGGCGTAAAGTTCACCATCGAAACTGCCATTAATAATGACTTTTTCGGCGCTGACTTCGCCTTTCACTCTGCCAGAAGCACTGATCACTAAGGTGTTTTCGCTGTTAATTTTGCCCTCAACCAGGCCATCAACCTGCATAGTTCCTTTTAGTCGGAGGATTCCGTAAATTGCGCATCCCTCAGCGATGACAGTTGTAGTTGCGTGCTTGCTTTGGTTTGCAGCATTGTTACTAAAGAATCCCATTTAATACTCCTCTCTTTTTCGAACACCAGGTCAAAATTTGCATACTCCCAATCCATAAAACTCTGCGGATTTAATGATCGATCAAGAAAATGAATTTCGTAATGCAGATGGGGAGCGGTGGAATCTCCGGTATTACCCACAGTAGCAATCAACTCCCCCTTGTGCACAAAATGGCCATTCGCTACTTTAAATTCATCCAGGTGCGCATATAAAGTAGAGAAACCAAAAGCATGACGGATTTTCAGTAAATTGCCATAACCATTACTACTGCGCCTTACCAGCTCTATAACGCCATCAGCAGGGGCATAAATAGGGGTGCCACGATTGGCCGATAAATCAATGCCATTATGATGTTTTTGCTTACCGGCAATCGGGTGGGTGCGCAACCCAAAACGCGAAGAACGGCGCTCAAACTCCAGCGGCGAGCCATTTGGCACCAGTTGTAGCATGGCCATGCGGGCGCTGGAGGTGACCGTAGCAGTATCCAGCCGATCTTCTAGATTTTGTGGCATGGATTGCTCCAGGCCAAGCGATAATTCGATTTCGCCCAGACGGTTACTGACCAGCAACATTTCGTCCTGTTTCACCGTCAATTCATGTTGCAGCAGTTCGCGCGTTTCACTTAGTAAGGCAATTTCTTGTTTTAAATGCTCTGCCTGAACTGCCAGCTCATGCTGCTGTAGACGGGTGTTATCGACGGTTTTTAGCAGGTAATCAATAATAGCAGCAGTGATTAGCACACTAAACAGCGTCAGATAGAGTCCTATCACAGCATTGCGTTTAAACAGCTTACTGATGCTGTAATGACGGGTGCCGTTAATGCTCGAAATCGAGATAGTGATACGATCTTTCATCAGACTGGTTCGTTTTGCTCTATAAAGGCTAGTGATAAACAGCTGCTAAAAATATGTGTCTTTGTCGTGAGTGTCAAGCAGTTCGTCGCTAGGCCCTGTGCTCAATGGCGCGTTAGCGCCTTTGCCATGCAGCTCGCGGCCTTGAATTTGCTTACTATCGCAGAAATAAATTTGTGGCGTAACAAAAACAAACCGCAGCGGCAGGCTGCGGTTTCTAAGCTAAAAGTATTAGCTGTTTATCGAGGGGCATTTTTAATGGCTGGCGTGGCCGTCAATGCCATGCACATGGCCATGTGCCAGTTCTTCTTCTGTGGCATCGCGCACCAGGATCACTTCAACATCAAAACTCAAATCGATGCCAGACAGCGGGTGGTTGCCATCTACTACCACTTCATCGTCGGTCACTTCCAGGATAATCACTGGCTGTTCACGACCATCCTGGCCAGAGGCGCGAAAGCGCATACCGGCAGAGACTTCCATACCTTCAAACATGGATCTTGGCACCGCTTGCACCAGTTGATCATGGCGTTCACCATAAGCATCGGCTGCTGCAATGGTGCTGCTAAATTTATCGCCGGTATTTTTACCGGCCAGCGCCTGTTCTAATCCTGGGATCAGGGCGCCATGGCCGAATAAGAATACCAGTGGTTCGCCGCCGCTGGAGGAATCAAGCTCGTTGCCCGCTGGATCCTTAACGGTGTAATGCATAGCAACGACTTTGTCCTGAGAAATGGTCATGAAAAACCTCTTTATTAAATGGCATAAGGTAAGGGTTGCAGCGACAGAGTAACCTCAGTGTCTGCTGCTAACCGCAAGGTGTCTGCCGGGGTTATGTCATTAGGCAGTACGGCAATTAACCAGAGTTGGTTATTAATATTGACTGCGTTGATAACCTGGCCAATCCGGCGCCAGTGTTGTTCCAATTTTAGTTCAAGTTCAGCGCCGGCAGCAGGCTGTTCGTCGCTATCAGCACACAAAATAAAAGCGGCTCTTTTGTTACCGCCGCGGTATTTCAGGCGGGCGACGGTTTCCTGGCCAATATAACAACCCTTGGTAAAGCTAATTGCATCAAGCGCCTGCAAATTTAGCATTTGCGGGACCAGCTGGCCACATAAGGGTTGCTCCAGATAGCTAAAGCCCAATTGTATATGACGGCGCAACCATAATGGCGGAGCCGCTAACGGGTAGTCGGCCGTTAGCCAGCTATCCGCCAGCTGGCGCGGCACAATCAGCAAATGGTGGTCTTGCGCCAGGCGCAATAAACAGCCTGCAGCACTGCGGCTTAACCCGCCATCGTTAGCGGGTATGCTAAAGCCCAGCTCTGCCGCCAGCTGTGTGGCTTGCTCGCCACCCAGGCCAAACACTACCTGCTGGCTGTCATCAAAACTGACTTTAGCAAAGACCCCGAATTTTTTCCACTGTGGTACCGAGGCTTGCAACTCCTCACGGTGGGCTACCAGTAATAGCGCATCTTCGGCCGCACATAAGTGAAATATCGACCACATTTTTCCTTTAACATCACAATGGGCGCCACGTAAAAAGCGGTCATCGGTGAGCTGGTTAAGATCGCAAGTGGTTTGGCCCTGTAAAAAGCTGCGGTTATCGGCGCCGTTGACCCGTAATACTTCAAAACCGGGCAGTGGACATAAGTAAGCCCCCTGAACCTGATTGGATAAGCGGGCGTATTGTTCTGCAGTAAGCCAGGATGTGTGCATAGAGTTGATTACCTTAAGCGCTTTTCTGGTAAGATTGGGGCGTACCGTTAAAGCTCAACCCCATTTTACAAATTTGTCTGAATGACTGGGTTATACTAGCTTGGTTAACATAGTTTTTGCCACTATCTCTGCGGTGTAAACCGGCAATAGTGAGCAAACAGGAGAGGTAATGAGCGAATTAATGATTAAACCCCGTTTACGCTGGGCCTGCCGTCGGGGCATGCTGGAGCTGGATGTGTTGCTGGCGCCTTTTGTCGAAGAAGGCTACGATGCGTTAAGTTTGCAACAAAAGCATGACTTTGAGCGTTTGCTGGCCTGTGATGATCCCGATCTCTTTGCCTGGTTTATGGGCCACAGCCGCTCAACAGATGCAGCGATACAGGCCTTAATAGCGATCATTCTGGATCGTGTCCGGGTCTAGTCTGGCGTTAAAGCGCTCTAGCTATAAGCGTGGCCTGCTGCTGTTGGCCGGGCTTGCTGTATTGTTGGTGTACAGCCAGCTGCCGGTAACGGGTATCGGTTTTTGGTTGTCACTGCCCTTGTTAGTACTCAGTTATTATTTGCTGCTTCAGCGCTGGCAGCAACCCCCCTGTGCTCAGGCCTTATTGCTGCAGGACAATGGCGGCATTAGCTGGTTGCAATCTGCGTTGCCCTCAGGGCAATTATGCTCACCTTGTCTGATAAGTCAGTATGCGATTGTGCTCACCTGGCATACGGAACAGCGGCAACGTCAGCAATATTGGGTGTGCCGGGATGAGTTATCCGAACAGGATTACCGGGCATTAGCCCGGCAATTACAATGCTGGCGCTGGCAGTTTGCCAGGCAACAAGCCGGGACTTAACACGCTGGGGCCAGCGTCGGGCAATAAATCCGGGTAATCCAGATTATAATGCAGGCCCCGGCTTTCACGCCGTAACATGGCGCAGCGAATAATAAGCTCAGCCACCTGCACTAAATTGCGTAACTCCAGTAAGTTATGGCTAAGGCGGAAGTGGCTGTAGTAATCATGAATTTCCTGCTGAAGCAGCTCTACCCGGTGCAAGGCGCGCTCCAGTCGTTTATTCGTGCGCACTATGCCCACGTAATCCCACATAAATAATCGCAACTCATGCCAGTTGTGGGTAATCACGACTTCTTCATCAGAATCGCTGACCCGGCTGTCATCCCAGGCGGGTAACTGCGGTATAGGCTCAAACTGAGCCAGTTGCGAGAGAATATGCTTAGCGGCAGCCTGCGCAAACACCACGCACTCCAGCAATGAATTAGACGCCATGCGGTTAGCACCATGCAGGCCGGTGTAGGCGACTTCGCCTACCGCGTACAAATTAACAATGTCGGTCTGGCCATTTAAGTTGGTCATTACGCCGCCACAGGTATAATGCGCGGCAGGCACTACAGGTATAGGTTGCTTGGTAATATCTATACCAACACTTAAGCACTTAGCGTAGATGGTGGGAAAGTGCTCAATAATAAAATCTTTCGGCTGATGACTGATATCCAGATAAACACAGTTGGCACCCAGTCGCTTCATTTCATAGTCAATGGCTCTGGCGACGATATCGCGCGGGGCTAATTCGGCTCTGTCATCAAAGTCGGGCATAAAACGGCTACCATCGGGCCGGCGTAAATAGGCGCCTTCACCCCGCATCGCCTCAGTAATTAAAAAATTCGGGGCATCCGGATGATACAAGCTGGTCGGGTGAAACTGATTAAATTCCATATTCGCTACCCGGCAGCCGGCCCGCCAGGCCATAGCAATGCCATCACCACTGGCGACATCAGGGTTACTGGTATACAAATAGACCTTGCTGGCGCCGCCGGTGGCCAATGCCATACAGCGTGCCCGGATACTTTCTACGCGAGAGGCGGTTTTATTCCAGACATAGGCGCCATAACAGCGTTTAGGATCCAGCCCCAGCTTACGGCCATTAATCAGATCTATAGCGTTGTAGTTTTCCAGCAACTGAATATTCGGGTGCCGTTTTACCTGATCCACTAGCGTGATTTGTACCGCCTGACCAGTCGCATCAGCCGCGTGTAAAATGCGTCTGTGGCTATGCCCCCCCTCGCGTGTAAGGTGATACTTCAGGCTGCCATCGGTATCCTGGTATTGATCAAAAGGCACGCCCTGCGCAATTAACCACTCCATCGCGGCTTTGGCGTGTTCTGTAGTAAATTGCACTGCGGCTTCATCACACAGGCCCGCACCCGCCACCAGCGTATCATTGACATGAGAGGCAATGCTGTCGTTTTCATCAAACACCGCCGCTATGCCGCCCTGAGCATACAGGGTAGAGCCTTCGCGTAATGGCCCCTTACTCAGCACCAGCACCTTAGCCTGGGCGGCCAGTTGTAACGCCAGCGATAAGCCCGCGGCACCGCTGCCAATAATTAAAACGTCACAAAGATATTCTTTTGATTGTGTCATGCGATACACTTAGCTCACTTTCAGGCAAGGTTATATAACAGTAGTCTGGTACTGCTATACCGATCGTTCAGGCTGCAGGATCATGCTATTGTAGCGTTTTTGTCAAACTTAGCAGAACTATTTATTCAGCTTGTAGTCAGACACAGTACGCTTGACTGGCACCAACAGTATTCAGACCTTACCAGCATTAACAGGGGACAGGCTCAAGCATGAGCGAGCAAGAATTGGATTGGCAGATAGTCCAGCGGGTACAACAAGGCGATAAAGCTGCCTATAATGTGTTGGTGAAAAAATATCAGCACCGGATCGCGAACTTAATTTCACGTTATGTCTCTAACCATGGTGACGTAGCGGATGTAGCACAAGAAGCCTTCATCAAAGCATATCGTGCTATTCCGGGCTTTCGTGGCGAAAGTGCGTTTTATACCTGGCTTTATCGCATAGCGGTAAATAGTGCAAAAAACTATCTGGTTGCCAATAGCCGTAAACCACCGGCAACAGATGTCGATGCCCAGGATGCCGAATATTTTGAAGGCAGTGATTCCTTAAAAGAACAGGACTCGCCAGAGCATTTGTTATTGTCGAATGAAATACGACAGGTGGTGTTTGCTACTATTGACAAATTGCCAGACGAATTAAAAACCGCCATTACGCTGCGTGAGCTCGAAGGCTTAAGCTACGAAGAGATTGCAGAAGTAATGGCTTGCCCGATTGGTACGGTGCGAAGCCGGATCTTTCGGGCGCGGGAAGCGATTGATGCTCAGTTAAAACCGCTGATTGACTAATTTTATTAGTCAGGATAATTGGCTAAGCAAACATGAAGTTTTGATTAAACAGGAAACACTATGGTGACTGAAAAGCAAGCCTGGCTGTCTGCAGCCAGTGACAACGAACCGCTCAGCGCGGACGAGCTGTCACTGTTACTGAATAGCCCTGAGTTGCAGCATAAATTAGAGCGCTATCAACTGGCCTCTGCCGTGCTGCGTCAGGAAGCGCACAGCGTGTTGCCCGCCGATTTTAGCGAGCGTTTGCAGTTACAATTAGCAGACGAGCCTGTGTATCACTTAGCACCTGCAGCGGCCAAACCGTCAGCCAGCTGGCTACAACGGCTGGGACAGGCGGCGAATGCGACCTGGTTTAAACCGGCAGCCAACGGCGCTATAGCCGCCAGTGTGGCGCTGTTAGCGGTGCTGGGGGTGCAACAGTATCAACAACCCTTTGGCCAGGAGTTATTGTCGCCATCACCAGTGCTACAAACCCGGCCTGTGGCAGGTTTTGCCACGCCAGTGAGTTTAAGTCAAACTACGGTATCAACCCGTTTTGAAGAACAGGAACAACAGGCCATGCTGGAGCAACAACAGCGCTTACAAGCGATGTTGCAAGCGCACCGCCAACAGTTGCGGGTGATGTCGCAAACGGCTGAAGTGAAGCCTGATGTTGACCCTGAAGCAAACGAGCAATAAGTGATGCGATACTGTCAGACGTTGTGGTTATTAGCGTTTGTGATGCCAGCTGCGCTAGCCAGTGACGCTGGCTGGGCCTTATTTGATCGGGTACAGCAAAGTGTGCGTCAGCAAAATTTTGATACCTCTTTTGTCGTGGTAAAAAGTGGCCAGGTAGATACATATCGCTGGCAACATGGCCGCGATGAACAAGATGAAATTGAGCATCTGATTCCGTTGGATGCTGAGGGTGTTGATATCTTACGCCGTAATAATGTGGTGTATTATCTACTCAGCGATCGACCGGCTCTGGTCACCCAGAGTGCCAATATCAAAGAATTACCTGCCGTGTTGTTTGAAGACAGCCAGCGTATCCGGCAGTTGTATGATGCGGTGCCCGGCAGCAGCTCGATGATGTCTGGGCGCAGTGCGCAGTTATTAAGGCTTAGTGCCAACAACGCTGATCGTTTCCATTACTGGCTTTGGGTGGATGAGCAAACGGGTTTTCCGCTGCGTATTGATACCCTGACCGAACAACAAACGGCGTTGGAGCGCTGGGTGGTGACTCATATGCAGCTCACCCCGGAATTTCCGGAAGGCTTACGCCGATTGCTGGACATAGAACTCCCCAGCCCGCAACCGGCTGCCAGCCTGGAATTGGCAGCAGCCAGTAACTATCAGCTCACCTGGTTACCGCAAGATTATCAATTGGTACCGGAACCTGCCGAGATCCCACAATTACAGCCAGCCCTGATTAACTATTGGTTGCTTAGTGATGGCCTGCATCAGGTGTCGGTATTTGTGCAGCGTAATCACAGTATGCCGACTCAGGCCTATCGCGATGGCGCCACCACCATTTATGTGCAATCTGATGCGCAGCGCGAAGTCACTGTGATAGGCCCGATCAGTATTGATACGGCGCAACGCCTGGCGGCTTCGGTGCGCTAATGGTTGAGCAAATTGCTACTGTTTTAGCCACTGATACTGATGGTGTCTGGTTAACTACATCGCCGGTGAGCAGTTGCAATGCCTGTCAGGTGAGTACTGATTGCGGCACCGGCATAGTCACTAAAACCTTTACCCCCAGAACACAGCGCTTTTTTGTGGCGACCACGTTACCGTTATTACCCGGTGAGCAAGTGACCATTGGTATGGCAGAGCAGGGGCTGGTGTTAGCGGCAGCCCGTGTCTATTTGTTGCCGTTACTGCTGATGCTAGTTAGCGTGTTGCTATTACACTGGTGGTTGGCGCCGGCTGAGGCGGTATTGCTGCTGGCCGCTGCGGCCAGCCTGGGGGCAGGCTTTATGCTGGCGCGCTGGTATGATCAGCGTCAGGCAACATTGTCACAGCAATTGACCATCGTCGCGGTATTACCGCAGCTTGGGCTAAAGAACACATAGCAAGCTGACGCCTTATAGAGTACAATTCCCGCTAATTTTTTTGGAATAACCCGCGTTATGTTTACCTTGCTCTGCTTAGTGTGCAGACGCACTGTAGCCATAGTGCCCACTGTTTTTTGCGGATAACATGCCTAAACTTGAACATATCAGAAACTTTTCCGTTATTGCCCATATCGACCATGGTAAATCCACGCTTTCGGATCGGTTGATCCAGTACTGTGGTGGCCTGACTGATCGTGAGATGCAGCAACAGGTGCTGGACTCGATGGATCTGGAGCGTGAGCGCGGCATTACCATTAAAGCGCAAAGCGTGACGCTGCATTACAAAGCCGATGATGGCAATACTTATCAGCTGAACTTTATCGATACCCCAGGTCATGTGGACTTCACCTATGAAGTCAGCCGCTCGCTGGCGGCCTGTGAAGGTGCGCTACTGGTTGTCGATGCCGGCCAGGGCGTGGAAGCGCAAACAGTGGCTAACTGTTATACCGCACTGGAAATGAACCTCGAAGTCATACCGGTATTAAATAAAATTGACTTACCTCAAGCTGAGCCTGAGCGGGTAGCCGAAGAAGTCGAAGACATTATTGGTATTGAAGCGGTAGGTGCCGTGCAGTGCTCGGCCAAGACCGGTCTTGGTATTAAGGATGTGCTGGAAACTATCGTTAAAAAAATCCCGCCACCAGAAGGTGAGCCGGATCAACCCACCCAGGCATTGATTATTGATTCCTGGTTTGATGCCTATCAGGGCGTGGTGTCATTGGTGCGGGTAAAGCATGGCAGCATTAAAGCCAAAGACAAAATTAAAGTAATGTCGACCGGCCAGATTTACGAGGTCGACACAGTGGGTATTTTTACCCCTAAAGCCACGAATACCGGAGAGCTTAAGACCGGTGAAGTGGGTTTTGTTATTGCCGGTATTAAAGAAATTAAAGGTGCGCCGGTAGGGGATACCTTAACGCTGTCGAAAAACAGTGCCCTTAAGCCATTGCCTGGTTTTAAGCGAGTGAAACCGCAGGTCTATGCCGGCGTCTTCCCGGTGTCATCTGATGATTACGAAGATTTCCGCGATGCGTTAGCTAAGCTCAGCTTAAATGACTCGTCGTTATTTTATGAGCCGGAAAGCTCAGGCGCCCTGGGTTTTGGTTTCCGCATTGGTTTCCTTGGCATGTTACACATGGAAATCATCCAGGAGCGCTTAGAGCGTGAATACGATCTGGACCTTATCACCACAGCGCCAACGGTAGTGTACGAAGTACTGACCAAAGACGGTAATATCGTGATGGTTGATAACCCCAGCGATTTACCTGCTACTAATGATATCGACGAAATTCGTGAGCCTATCGTAGAAGCCCATATACTGGTGCCACAGGAATACCTGGGTAATGTTATTACGCTGTGTATTGAAAAACGGGGTGTACAAAAAAACATGACCTATCACGGCCGTCAGGTAGCGGTAGTGTACGAGCTGCCGATGGCAGAAGTGGTGATGGATTTCTTTGACCGTTTAAAATCGACCAGCCGTGGCTATGCGTCACTGGATTACAGCTTTAAACGTTTTCAGGCGGCCAATATGTCGCGGGTCGATATTTTGATTAACGGCGAGCGGGTTGATGCATTGGCCATTATCAGTCACTTTGATTTTGCGCAAAACCGTGGCCGGCAACTGGCAGAAAAGCTGAAAGAGCTTATCCCACGTCAGATGTTTGATATTGCTATTCAAGCGGCCATTGGTAACCACGTTATTGCCCGTACCACGGTTAAACAGTTGCGTAAAAACGTGTTGGCCAAGTGTTATGGTGGTGATATCAGCCGTAAGAAAAAGCTGCTGCAAAAGCAAAAAGACGGTAAAAAACGAATGAAACAAGTAGGTAATGTGGAAGTGCCGCAAGAGGCGTTCCTGGCCATTCTGAAAGTTGGTAAATAATAAGGACGCGACATGGCGGGTTATTTTGCAATTTTATTGGTACTGCTGACGCTGCTTACCGGCTTAATCTGGTTAGTGGATGCGCTGCTGTTGGCACCGAAACGCCGTGAAAAGCTGGCGTTGGCGCTGCAAGGACATGCCGGCAATCTGGCTCAGCCTGTTGCGGAGGAGATGCTAAAAGAGCCGGCCTTTGTCGAAACGGCCAAGTCAGTGTTTCCGATTATTGCGCTGATTACCCTGTTCCGCTCTTTTATTTACGAGCCATTTCAAATCCCGTCTGGTTCAATGATGCCCACGCTACTGGTCGGTGATTTTATCCTGGTAGAAAAATTCTCGTACGACGTCAAAGATCCGGTGTGGCGTAAAACCCTATACCGTAACAAGTCACCTAAGCACGGTGATATCGCGGTGTTTAAGTACCCGCTGGATCCCAGAGTCGACTATATTAAACGTATTATTGGTTTACCAGGCGATCGCATAGTGTATCGTGATAAGCAAATCTATATCGCTAAAGCCTGTCAGCCAGAGCAACGCAGCAACTGTGGTGTACTGGAGCGTATACCTCAGCAGTTTCAGGCGGCTAATGAGTTTTTCCAGAATTACAGTCCGCAGCATCGCTATACCGAAACCTTGACCGCCAAGGGGTATGATATATTGCAAACCCCGACTTCGATTGAAAATTACCGTGCTTATTTTCAACAGGCGGGTACGGCTATAGATGAGTTTATTGTGCCAGAGGGCCAATATTTTGCGCTGGGTGATAATCGCGATAACAGCGTTGACAGCCGCTTTTTTGGCTTTATCGATGAACAATATCTGGTTGGCCGGGCCGTTTTTATCTGGATGAGTTTTGAATTTAGTGACAATCCGGAGCGCTTTTTCTTGATTCGCTGGGTACCGGTTGGCGTGCGTTTTGAACGCCTGGGCCGGATCCTCTAATGACAGTGTTACAAAGCATGCGGCAAAAATCATTGTCGCCACTGATGAAACGGCTGGATTATCAGTTTAGCGATCAAAGCTTGCTGGAGCAGGCACTAACCCACCGTAGTTGTAAGGGTAAGCATAACGAGCGCCTGGAGTTTCTGGGTGATGCCCTGCTGGGCTTGGTTATCGCCGAAGCGTTGTTTCAGCAGTTTCCTGCCACCCGTGAAGGCGATCTGACCCGTATGCGCTCGGCGCTGGTGAAGGGCGTGACGCTGGCTGAAATTGCTCAGGAGTTGAGCTTAGCAGAGTATCTGCGATTAGGCCCGGGCGAGTTGAAAAGTGGTGGTGCGCGGCGCGAGTCTATTTTGGCTGATGCGCTGGAAGCCATACTGGGGGCGATTTATCTGGACAGTGGCATGGCGGCCTGTAAAACACGTATTTTACAGTTGTTTGCCAGCCGTCTTAGCAATATTGCGCCGGGTGAGCAAAAAGACTCCAAAACCCGGTTGCAGGAATACTTACAAGGCCTACGCCAACCCTTACCGGTGTATGACGTGATTGCCACTGTGGGTGAAGCCCATCAGCAAACCTTTACCGTACGCTGCACTATACCGGGTTTGCCTCCATTTACCGCGACTGGCAGCTCCAGACGTAAAGCAGAACAAGATGCTGCCAATATGGCACTGGAAACCATTAAACATGACCGATAATCTGACCACTTACGCCGCCCTGGTAGCCATTGTCGGCCGACCTAATGTGGGTAAATCGACCCTGCTGAATAAACTGGTGGGACAGAAAGTCAGTATCACCTCGAAAAAGCCACAAACGACCCGGCACCGTATTGTGGGTATTGATACCCGTGATAATTATCAGACGGTGTATGTGGATACGCCGGGCTTACATATTGAAGAAAAGCGGGCGATTAACCGACTGATGAACAAGGCGGCTGCCAGTTCTATTCTGGATGTAGAGTTTGTCATTTTTGTGGTGGAAGGCACCCGCTGGCATGATGATGATCAAATGGTACTAAACCGGCTGATTGCCTCGCAAAAGCCGGTGATCCTGGTGGTCAATAAAGTCGATTTATATAAAGACAAAGCGGAATTACTGCCTCATTTACAATGGCTGGGTAGCCAGCTTAACTTTATTGATGTGGTGCCACTGTCAGCAGAAAGTGGCGACAACGTCGAGGCACTGCGTCAGGTGGTACATAAACATTTGCCGCCTTGCGAGTTTTTCTTCCCGGAAGACTATATTACCGATCGCTCACAACGTTTTATGGCGGCAGAAATAGTTCGCGAAAAATTGATGCGTTTTTTGGGCGATGAATTACCCTATGCGGTGACAGTTGAAATTGAACGCTTTAAATGGGAAGAAAAGCATTTTCATATTGCAGCCCTGGTCCTGGTGGAGCGGGAATCACAAAAACGCATGGTCATTGGCAATAAGGGCGAGCGCATTAAAACCATCGCCACCGAAGCCCGACTGGATATAGCTGCCATGCTGGAGCAACCGGTATTTTTGCAAATCTGGGTTAAAGTGAAATCGGGTTGGGCCGATGATGAGCGGGCGCTGCGTAGCCTTGGTTACGGCGAAGATTAAGCACGGAGCGGCGCATGCAACCTGGCCTGTGTCCTGCCTATATTCTGCATAGCCGGCCTTTTGCCGAAGATAAACTTATTTTGCAATTGCTGTTACCTGAACATGGCCGTTTAGCGGCCGTGGTGCGTCGTGGCAGCGGTAAACGGCGGTTATCCCTGCAGCCTTTTCAGTTATTTTGTGTGGCGCTACTGGGCCGCACTGAGCTTAAAACCGTAAAAACCATAGAGCCACAAAGCATTGGCTGTCAGTTTAGTGGCCGCTTGCTGTTTAGTGGCCTTTATATTAATGAGTTGCTGTGCAGATTGTGGCCGAATGATGTAGCCTCAGATACGTTATTTAGTGCCTATCAGCAATGTTTGCAACAGTTAGCCCAGTTACAGCAGTTACAACAAAATCAGCAACAGCCGTTAGCTATGTCGTTGCTAGAACCTTGCTTACGGCAATTTGAATTTACGTTATTAGCTGAGCTGGGTATAGCGGTAGACTGGCAGTATGACGCCAACGGCCAGCCTGTTGCGCCAGAGTATTACTATCAATGGCAACCAGAGCAAGGCTTTGTGCGCCAGCCCGGCGGCTTTAGTGGTGCAGCCTTATTGGCTATCGCTATACAGGATTGGCAGCAGCCGGGCGCTTTAGTCAATGCCAAACAATTAAGCCGCTTATTGCTTGCTCCTTTAGTGGGCGAGAAACCGCTGGCCAGTCGTGCACTGTTCAGCCAGCTACGTTAACACGGAGAACCTTATGCAACCGATTTACCTTGGGGTCAACATTGACCATGTTGCCACCTTACGTCAGGCCCGCGGCACCCAGTATCCGGAGCCATTGCACGCAGCCTTAATGGCTGAGCAGGCGGGTGCCGATGGCATTACCGTGCACTTACGTGAAGACCGGCGGCATATTATTGACCGTGATGTGTTTTTGTTACAGCAAAGTATTGCTACCCGGCTGAATTTTGAAATGGCGGTGACCGATGAAATGCTGGGTATTGCTTTAAAGTTAAAGCCACACTTTTGCTGTCTGGTACCAGAGAAACGGCAGGAGCTGACCACTGAAGGCGGTCTGGAAGTGGCCGGGCAACTGAGTAAAATTACTGAGGCGGTAGCCACACTGGTCGCAGACAATATTCTGGTGTCATTGTTTATTGATGCCGACAAGCGGCAAATTGAAGCGGCGGCCCAAGCCGGTGCGCCCTATGTAGAAATTCATACCGGTCACTATGCTGAGGCGACAGATGCCAAAGCCCAGGCAAAAGAGCTGGCCCGTATTGCCGATGCCGCAGCCTTTGCGGCGTCTTTAGGGTTAGTGGTCAATGCCGGTCATGGTTTGCATTATCATAATGTGCAGCCGATAGCGGCGATACCGCAAATGTACGAGCTGAATATTGGCCATGCCATTGTTGCCCGGGCTATTTTTAGTGGTCTTGGCCCGGCGGTCGCTGAGATGAAGCGTTTAATGGTAGAGGCGCGCCGCTAACATGGCCATTGTAGGCTTTGGCACCGATATTGTTGAGATTGCCCGCATAGAGCAAAGCCTCCAGCGCAGCCCTGGCCTGGTAAAACGGGTGCTAACCGCCACAGAGCAGCAGTGTTTTGCCAGCCATGCTCAGGCCAGCCGTTATTTTGCCAAGCGTTTTGCTGCCAAAGAAGCGGCAGCCAAGGCGCTGGGTACTGGCATTGGCCGTGGTGTGTCTTTTCAGCAACTGGAAGTCAGTAATGATGTCCATGGTCGGCCTTTGCTTAGCCTGAACGGTTATGCCGCTGAACTGGCTGCCAGTCTGGGTGTCAGCCATATATGGCTATCTATAAGCGATGAGCAGGCTTATGCCTGTGCCAGCGTTATCTTAGAACGCTGCTAATCAGTTGCACAGCTGAGCATGTGCTCAACTCTCAGCTGGCGGCGCCAGTTGCTGTAACAGTACCAGCAAGTCATCGAGTTCTGACAGCTCTGGTGCGATATCGCTCAACAAACACTGATTTTTCAACTGCGTTTCCAGGGTCTCTGCCAGGCTTTTTAAGCGTGGCACCCCGGTATAGCAACAAGCACCATGCACTTTGTGGATATGTTGCAGCAATGCGGGCGCATCGTTGGCGTCAATAGCGCGTTGGATCAGCTGTTGCGCTTCAGGCAGGCTGTTTATCAACATGAACAGCATATCATTAGCCAGGCTGGTTTTTCCGCCAGCACGCTGTAATGCCAATGGCCAGTCAATTAAAGGGTGCTGCTGCAGGCTGGGCAACTCTGCTTTGGGTTTGCTCGGCCATTTACTGGCCGGACAGAATTCCTGCAAGCTGTAGTGCAGCATTTTTTCATCAAGTGGTTTACTTAAAAACTCACTAAAACCCAGGCTGAGTAAGCGCTCGCGCTCACCTTCAACGGCGTGTGCTGTTACGGCAATAATTGGCGTATGTTCGTTCAGAGAGCTTTCTCTAATGCGCTGACAGGCGGTGACACCATCCATCACCGGCATATTAATATCCATAAAAATAATATCGTACACATGCTGGGTGGCCTTTTGCCAGGCTTCGGCGCCATCAGTGGCCGTATCGACATGTTCTACCATTTCATTTAGTAAGGTATTGATCAGCTTCAAATTGGCGTCGTTATCATCAACACTCAGTACCCGCAAACTCACCTGTGGTGGTGTGTCTGCGATCACGGGTAATTGCTCGTATTGCATGTAGGGCCGCGCCATGGTCATTGCCAGTTTGCGTTGATGTACCGGCTTGGGCAGGCAGGCATCAGCACCTGAGGCCAGCATAGCTTCACGTAAATTGGGCGATAGGGTATTAACCAGTAAATAAGTATGCTGACAGCTGGGTTTAATTTGTTCAATCAACCCCAACACCTGATTGACCTGGTTAATGGCAACAGCGCGGCCAATCAGACCAATATCATAACGTTGCTGGTGGTTGATGGCTTGCTGCAACTGCCCCTTGGTGGCACAAGCGGTAATATGCAGCCCCCAGCTGTTCAGTAAGCTTAAGGTGGCTTCACGTGAATGTTGCTGTGGCTCAAAATACAGTATGGTTTTGTTTTCCAGCGGTGCTGTGGTTAAGGGTTCGGCGACCGATAAGTGATAGCGCTGGCATTTAATAGTAAACCAAAAGGTGGAGCCTTCAGCGGGCTTGCTTTCAAAGCCAATATTGCCGCCCATGGCTTGCACCAGTCGCTGTGAAATCATCAGTCCCAGGCCAGAACCGGTTTGGCGGTCAGGGTTATTGCTGCTGGTAAAGCCCTGAAATAATGAGCGTTGTGTATCCTCGCTGATGCCCCGCCCGGTATCCTGCACTGAACAATGTAGCATCAGCTGATCTTCATTCAGCAGCGTTGCGCTGACTCTGATCACGATACTGCCATGTTCGGTAAATTTAATGGCATTACCGGCGATATTCATCAGGATCTGGGTGAGTCGCGCCGGATCGGCAATTAAGTCATCCGGGCATTCAGCCTCAATATTCATCACCAGTTCGAGTTGTTTATCAAAGGCATTGGCCGCCAGCAGTTCAGTGGCGTCGTACAGCAAATCGCGCAGTGAAAACGGCTGCGGGTTAATCGACATGCGGCCTTCTTCCAGCCTGGAAAAGTCCAGCACATCGTTGACCAGATGCAGCAGGCTGTTGGCTGATTTTTGAATAGTGCTTAAATAATCATGCTGGTTGCTACTCAGCTGAGTTTTCAGTAATTGCCGGGTAAAGCCAATCACGCCGTTCAGTGGTGTTCTGAGTTCGTGGCTCATTTTGGCCAAAAACTCTGACTTATGCCGGTTTTCTTCCACGGCTTTGCGCCGGGCAAAGTCCAGTTGAATATTTTGCACTTCCAACTGCTCCATACTGAGCTGTAAATCGCTGGTCAGTTGCTCAATATTGTGCTGCAGTTCCGCTTCCGCTTGCACTAACTGATTGCTCAAGCTGTTAATGCCTGACTGCAGTTGTTGCAGCTCTGCGATGTTGCCTGAGCTTTGCTGCGTCTGGTATTCGCCTTTTTGCAGCTGCAGCAGTTGGCCTAACATGCGCCTGAGCGGCGTAAATAACTGTTGCATCAGTAGCAAGCTAAGCAGCAGTCCTATCAGCACCACCGCCAAAATGAGCAGTACGGAGTAAAATAAATTTAACTGCTGCGCCAGTAACAACTTATCTGTTTGTAGTTGCAGCAATAAGTACGGTTGTGCGGTGTTTTCATCCTTGCCGGGCAGTGGTTGATAAAACAACAGGCTATCATCAAAGCTAACGATATGGCCGCTTGGAGGCAGTGGCAAGGGTTTGCGCGCGCTGTGTATTTGTAAATCGTATTGGGGGTTGCTGCTGAGCAGTAGCTGATCATTGGCATCGAACAGTGAAATACTGCGTACCATAGGTGAGTTTAACCTGTGGCTGGTATTGAGCAACTGGCGCAATGCTGCTTGCTGCTCTGGCTGTAATAAGGCTGAGCTGCTGATGGCCAACGGCAAGGCGATATTGCTGGCTTGCTCATGCAGGTAGTGTTGTAAATCCTGATGCCGCACATAGCTGAAATAGCTGCCCAGCAACAGGCTGGCCAGCAACATCGGCAGGACACTGCACAGCAGGATCCAAAATCGTAAACCAATTTTCGTCATCTGCACCAAGGCTTGATACAATAGGAGAATGCCACCGCATCATGACACAATCAGTGCCAAAAACCTATAAGGCTTCATCGACATGGCAACCCTGTATCGCCCGAAAAAAACGGCAGTAACGCAACCACTGACCATACGCTTGCAGATTGAACGTAATGATTATGAAGGGAATGGCATTGGCCAATACCAGCAAAAAATTGTCTTTGCCAGTGGCGCCCTGGCTGGTGAAACGGTGCTGGCTAAAGTCACTGAGCAAAAACCGACTTTTTTAAAGGCGAAAACTATCAAAGTTGAGCAGGCTAGCAACCAGCGCTTAACGCCGTTTTGTCGTTTTTACGATAGCTGCGGAGGCTGCCAATTACAGTACTTAAGCCCGCTTAATCAGCAGCAGTTAAAGCAGCAGGGGATAGATCAGATGCTGCGCCATCAGACTGGTTTAGCGACCTTACCCTGGCAGCCGCTGCTCAGTAGCGACAGTGAGCAATACCGGCGCAAAGCCCGTATTGGCCTGTGGTTTGATAAAAAACAACGTCGCTTACACGTGGGGTTCAGGGCGCAGGGCAGTAAAACGATTACGGCTATTGACGACTGTGCGGTATTAAGCCCAGTGCTCGCGCCGGTGTTTAAGGTATTGCAACAGGTAGTACCGACGCTGGCGCAGCCGGAAAAAATTACCCATGCTGAGGTACTGGAAGCTGACGGTAGCGCCTATGTCATGGTTCGTCATCTGCAAACCTTAAGCGCTGACGAGCAACAACGTTTTGTGGATGCCTGGCCAGAGGCCATTTGGCTGGGTGAAGCACAGCCGGGACAAGTTAGTTACTGGCAAACTGAACAAAAATCACCGGCCTATACGCTGAGTGCGCAGCAGCTAACGTTAAGTTTCAGCCCGGATGATTTTATTCAGGTGAATGCCAAGCTTAATCAGTTAATGATTAATCAGGCGCTGGACTGGCTGGCAGTGGGGCCTGATGATCAGGTACTGGATTTATATGCCGGCATCGGTAATTTTAGTTTGCCCTTGGCGCAACGCGCTAAAACAGTGCATGGTGTGGAAGGCCTGGCAAAAATGGTGCAGCAGGCGGCAACCAATGCTAAAAATAATGGTCTGACAAATGCGTTTTTTCATCAGGCCGATTTACATTTACCCTGGGGCCAACCTGAATGGCAACAACTACAGTATCAGCATGTATTGTTAGATCCGGCCCGGGCCGGTGCACAGGGCGCGATACCGCAGTTGGCGGCAATGAAACCGGCACAAATATTGTACGTGTCGTGCAATGCGGCCACCTTTGCGCTGGATGCTAAGCTATTATTAGCCGCAGGGTATCAATTGCAAAAGCTGGGTGCGCTGGATATGTTTCCTCACACCACGCATCTGGAATTAATGGCCTTATTTGTGCGAAGTAAACCGGTTAAGCGCTAGACCTGCTTGTTATATAGCGTCCACCCACTGTGGGTGGCTCATCTCAGTTTAGAAGGATGTCACATGGTTAGGGTTCGTCAGTCGCATAGTAGTGGGTATCATGGTGGTGAAACACTGGAATGGCTGTGCTCGCTGGGGCTGACGGAGAAAAAAATCGCCAGTTTGCTGGCCACTGCGGACTGGTTAAAAAGCCAGCAGCTGGATGATGAAGTACCGCAGGTACGCACCGGCTGGGAGATGGTCGAAATTCTGGCTGAGCTGCGCATGGACCATGACTCTTTGGTGGCGGCCTTGTTGTTTCCCAGTGTCGAAGCCAGTTTAATTAACGCCGGGCAACTGGAGCAGGAATTTACCCCGGCAGTGCAGGCGTTATTGCAATCTGTGCAGCAAATGGATGCCATTCGTACTATTCCCACGGGCATTAACCAGCCGGTTAATCCCCAGCAAGCCGATAATTTACGCCGTATGTTACTGGCGATGGTGGAAGATGTGCGCGCTGTGGTATTAAAGCTGGCCGCACAAATTTGTTATTTGCGCCAGGTAAAAGACAGCGACGAAGAAACCCGTGTGCTGGCCGCCAAAGAAACCAATGCCATTTTTGCGCCGCTGGCTAACCGCTTGGGTATTGGCCAGTTAAAGTGGGAGCTGGAAGATTTAGCCTTTCGTTATTTGCATCCGCAGGTGTATAAGCAGGTTGCCAGTTTACTGGAAGAGCGGCGGCTGGACCGCGAGCAATATATGCAGGATTTTGTGGCGGCCATTCGCCAGAAAATGAGCGAGGTGCAGCTTGAGGTTGAAGTGTATGGCCGGCCCAAGCATATTTTCAGTATCTGGAAAAAAATGCAGAAAAAGCAGCTGAGTTTTGATCAGCTGTACGATATCCGTGCGGTACGCATCGTGACCGAGCGGGTACAGGATTGTTATGCTGCGTTGGGCGTGGTGCACACCAGTTGGCGCCATTTACCGAAAGAGTTTGATGATTATATCGCCACGCCGAAACAAAACGGCTATCAGTCTATTCATACGGTGGTGCTGGGGCCGCAGGGCCGGCCGATTGAAATTCAAATTCGTACCCGGCAAATGCACGAAGATGCCGAGTTGGGCGTAGCGGCGCACTGGCGCTATAAAGAAGGGGCGTCCAGCGGTAAAAATGCCGGCAATGATGAAAAAATTGGCTGGCTGCGTAAGTTACTGCAATGGCAGGAGGATATTGCCGAGGGTACCGATTTTGCCGAAGAACTGCGCACTCAGGTGATTGAAGACCGGGTTTATGTGTTTACCCCAAAAGGCGATATTGTCGATATGCCGATGGGCTCTACGCCGCTGGACTTTGCCTATTATGTGCATAGTAATGTGGGCCACCGTTGCATTGGCGCGAAAATTACCGGCCGTATCGTGCCTTTTACGTATCAGCTAAAAACCGGTGATCAGGTAGAAATTCTGACCGGCCGTGAACCCAACCCCAGCCGTGACTGGCTAAACCCGCATCTGGGCTATTTAAAATCCAGCCGTGCCCGCTCCAAAGTGCAGTACTGGTTTCGCCTGCAGGACAGAGATAAAAACCTGGCTGCCGGTAAGGAATTACTGGATGCAGAATTAAGCCGCTTAAACCTGCCGTTAGATCATCCGACGAAGGTGCTTAGCCGCTTTAATGTCAACAGCATGGATGAGTTGCTGGTGGGTATTGGCGGCGGTGAGATTAAAGTGACTCAGGTGGTGCACTTTATTCAGAGCCAGTCGGGCAAGCAGACATTGCCGGAAATTGACCCACGCCTTAAAACCAAGCCATTGCCAGCCACTAAAGTAAAAAGTGATGTGGTGGTGCAGGGCGTCGGTAATTTGCTGACGCACATGGCCGGATGTTGTCAGCCGCTGCCGGGCGACGCCATTGTTGGTTTTATTACCCAGGGCCGGGGCATTGCCATTCACCGCGATGACTGCGAACAATTTAAAACCCTGAATGAGCAACAGCCGCAGCGGGTGGTCGAGGCGACCTGGGGCGATAAATATGCGTCTGGCTATGAGGTGGATATCCGCATAGTAGCGAATGACCGCAATGGCTTACTGCGCGATATCACCAGCATTTTGGCCAATGAAAAAGCTAACGTCACTAAAATGAGCAGCAGTTCAGATATTCATGCGCAAACGGCGGTCATTAATATGACGCTGGAGCTGTATAATCTGGATTCTTTAAATAAACTGCTGACCAAGGTCAGCCAGATTGACGATGTGATGGAAGCCAAACGCTGCCATTAACCGTGCCTAACCACAGGATTGAACGTGTCTGCTATTAACCGCTTACTGGATATTATGGCCCGCTTGCGCGACCCGCAAAGCGGCTGCCCCTGGGATATTAAACAAAGCTACGCCACTATAGTGCCCTACACCTTAGAAGAAGCCTACGAAGTGGCCGATGCCATTGCCCGCGCCGATTTTGCCGAATTAAAAGATGAACTGGGCGATTTGTTGTTTCAGGTGGTGTTTTATGCGCAAATCGCCAAAGAAGAAGGCCGTTTTGAGTTTGATGATTGCGTTAACGCCATTTGCGATAAACTCGAACGCCGCCATCCGCATGTGTTTGCTGTGGATCCGACTAGTGGTAGCGCCGATGATACCCTTAATGCAGAAACTGTGCTGAAAAACTGGGAAGCGTTAAAAAGCACCGAGCGCCAGGACAATGGCCAGCACAGCGTGCTGGATAATATTCCACTGGCCATGCCGGCGCTAAGCCGGGCTTATAAGTTACAAAAACGCTGTGCCAATGTGGGCTTTGACTGGCCAGATGTGGCTGGCTGCTGGGATAAGGTCAAAGAAGAAATACTCGAAGTAGAGCAAACCCCGCCAGACAGTGCGGAGCTAAGCGAGGAGTTGGGTGATTTAATGTTTGCGCTGGTTAATGTGGTACGTAAGCACAAACTTGACCCCGAAGCCGTGCTTAGAGCCGCGAATAGCAAGTTTGAGCAACGTTTTCGTGGCGTTGAGCAAGCACTGGCCGCTCAGGGCAAAAGCCCACAGCAAAGTAACCTGGATGAAATGGAAGCTTTGTGGCAGCAGGTGAAAAAGCGCTAGCGAGCTAAAGTAGCTGCGACAAGGGGCTTTTTACGCCGCTGGCGCCATGATTCAGTACGTGCGTATAAATTTGCGTGGTACGCACATCGCTGTGCCCCAATTGTTCTTGCACAGTACGAATATCAGCACCAGATTCTAATAAATGAGTGGCAAAGGAATGACGCAGCGTGTGACAGGTCACGTTTTTAAGAATTTTCGCTTTGCGGGCGGCGATTTTGATTTCGCGCCGCACACAGGATTCATCCAGATGATGCCGACGAATGCATTTTGATTCTGGATCCAGGCTAAGCTTTATCGACGGAAACAAGTATTGCCAGCCAAGTTGTTTGGGAGCAAAAGGATTTTTGCGTGCTAACGCATAAGGCAGCCAGACACCGGCATAGTCAGGATTCGCCAGATCTGCCTGAAAATACTGCATCACATGCTGGGTTTGTTGCTTTAGACTTGTGACCAATTCGGGCGCAAGTGTCACCCGACGGTTTTTATTGCCTTTACCTTGCCATACCATCACAGACAGGTAATCGTAATCGATGTCCTGCACCCTCAGGCGAACAGCCTCCATTAAACGCAAGCCACTGCCGTACATCAGTTGCGCAATTAATTGGTACTTTGGGTCAATTACTCGTAACAGTGCAGCAACCTCAGCCCGGGTCAACACCACCGGAAGCTTAGGGCTTACCTGAGATCGGTTAAACTCAAGGTTGAGTGACAGCGGCTTTTGCAGCACCTTGCTGTACAAAAAGCTAAGTGCATTTAGAGCCGTTGCCTGAGTTTTTGGCGCCACATGGCGCTGATTGGCTAAATAGTTTAAAAACAGTTCGACGTCTGCGTCGCCCAGCTTGTCAGGATGCTGCTTTTTACTAAACAGAATGTAGAAGCGGATCCAATAAATGTAAGTATCCACAGTTCGTCTGGCATAACGCCGGACAGTCATAAACTCTGCTACGTGCTCAAGAAAAGGTGAGGGCATCGCTACAACTCCTAAATTTGCATGTATAAATAAACAGTAGTTGGTAAATTTATTGTTATCAAGCCACTTGCAGGGAAAATCCCTGCTTTTTTCAATAAAAATTTACACCTTCGTTAGGAAGTTGTTGATTTGGTGCGGGTAGTTAGCTAAATTGATGAAATCTAAAAAAAGATAGAGGGGAAAATCCCGCGTGGAAAAAAGGGATTTTCCAAACTACTAAGCTGTT
>NZ_DAINOE010000039.1:0-32206 GCF_036735525.1 Arsukibacterium sp.
TAGAGAAGGAAGTAAGTAGTATGGCTACCGGTAAAGTAAAATGGTTCAATAATGCCAAAGGATTTGGTTTTATTCGTGAAGATGGCCGTGATGAAGATATCTTCGCACATTATTCGACCATTAGCATGGATGGCTACCGCACGCTAAAAGCCGGCCAAGATGTTGAATTTGATCTCTCTGAAGGGCCAAAAGGCTTACATGCCGTCAATATCAAACTCCCAGGTGAATAGCAGCACTCTGTGGCCTTAGCAGTACACTCCCGCTAAAAAACAGATAAAAAAAGCAGGCATGGCGCCTGCTTTTTATTATTCAGAAAAATATATCGGAATTACAGCGCTGCTAAAGCGTTGTTTAGCGTAGCACTGGGTCGCATTGCTGCACTTACCAGTGCGTCATTTGGCCGGAAGTAACCGCCAATCTCCACCTGCTTACCCTGCACCTGGTTCAACTCAGCCAGAATTTGCGCTTCGTTGCTGCTCAGGGTGTCTGCCAGTGTAGCAAAGCGCTGTGCCAAGGCTTTGTCAGCATCCTGTTTCGCCATCGCCTGTGCCCAGTACATCGCCAGGTAAAAATGGCTGCCACGGTTATCCAACTCACCGGCTTTGCGACGTGGTGATTTGTCATTGTCCAAAAACAGCGCTGTGGCTTGATCTAAGGTATCCGCCAGTACTTTGGCACTGTGGTTATCGGTGACTTGCGATAAATGCTCCAGCGAGGCGGCCAGCGCCAGGAATTCGCCTAAAGAGTCCCAGCGCAAGTGGTTTTCTGCTACAAACTGCTCAACATGCTTAGGCGCTGAACCACCAGCACCGGTTTCAAATAAGCCGCCACCATTCATCAACGGTACCACAGACAACATCTTGGCACTGGTTCCCAGTTCAAGGATTGGGAATAAATCTGTCAGGTAATCACGTAGTACGTTGCCGGTCACAGAGATGGTATCCAGCCCCTGCTGCATTCGCGCCAACGAGTGACGGGTAGCATCAACCGGAGACATAATTTGAATATCCAGACCAGCAGTGTCATGTTGTTGCAGGTAAGCGTTAACCTTTTTAATCAGCTCGGCATCATGTGCACGCTGGCTGTCTAACCAAAATACCGCAGGGGTGCCGCTTAAGCGTGAACGATTAACCGCCAGTTTAACCCAGTCACGGATAGGCGCATCTTTCACCTGACACATACGCCAGATATCACCGGCTTCTACATCATGGCTAAATAAAGTGTCGCCTTTACTGTTGGTCACTACGACCTTGCCGCCTGCCGATATTTCAAAGGTTTTATCGTGTGAGCCGTATTCTTCGGCTTTTTGCGCCATCAGGCCCACGTTAGGCACTGAGCCCATAGTGCGCGGGTCAAAAGCGCCGTTTTTCTTACAAAAATCAATCGTCTCCTGATAAACACCAGCATAGCAACGATCCGGGATCACGGCCTTAGTATCCTGCAACTGACCATCCGGGCCCCACATCTGGCCTGAGCTTCTGATCATTGCGGGCATAGAGGCATCAATAATCACATCACTGGGTACATGCAGGTTGGTGATACCTTTATCTGAGTTCACCATCGCCATGGCCGGCTTGCTGGCATAGAGCGCAGTAATATCGGCGATTATTGCATCCTGCTCAGCTTGCGGCAGCTGCGATAATTTGGCATACAAATCGCCAATACCGTTATTTACATCGACACCCAGTTTGGTGAAGGTGCTGGCGTATTTAGCAAAAATTTCCTGATAGAACACCTTCACCGCGTGGCCAAACATAATAGGGTCTGACACCTTCATCATGGTGGCTTTTAAATGTAACGAGAACAACACGCCCTGGGCTTTGGCATCGGCAATCTGCTCGGCATAAAAAGCCCGCAGCGCCTTAGCGCTCATCATAGTGGCATCAACCACTTCACCGGCCAACACCGCCACCTGCTGTTTTAATACCTTCACACTGCCATCTGCCTGCTGCAGGCTGATGGTTAAGCTGTCATCGGCAGCAATAGTGGTTGATTGCTCAGAGCCATAAAAGTCACCGGCGGTCATATGGGCAACATGAGATTTAGAGCTGCTGCTCCAGGCGCCCATGCTGTGCGGGTTTTTACGGGCATATTGCTTCACTGATGCCGGGGCGCGGCGATCTGAGTTACCTTCACGCAGTACCGGGTTTACTGCCGAACCTTTAATTTTGTCATAGCGCGCTTTCACATCACGCTCTTGCTCAGTGTTAGCCTCTTCCGGGTAATCCGGCAGCGCATAACCCTGCGCCTGCAATTCTTTGATGGCGGCTTTTAATTGCGGTACTGAAGCACTGATATTCGGTAATTTGATAATATTGGCATCTGGCTGCTTCGCCAGCTCGCCCAGCTCAGCCAGATCATCATTAATGCGCTGCTCAGACTTTAAAAACTCTGGAAAACTGGCAATAATACGACCAGATAACGAAATATCGCGGGTTTCAACTGCCACACCGGCCGCAGCAGAAAAAGCGGCCACCACGGGTAAAAATGAATGGGTTGCCAAGGCAGGCGCTTCATCGGTTATGGTGTAAATGATTTTTGCACTTTCTTTCGACATGTTAGTTCCTGTATGGTATTCGTAAAAATTGCCGGGGATGCGCCACAGCCTTGTGGCAGGCTGCTTTTGTTTAAAACGCAGTAAAATCGAAACGGGCTGATTATAGCGGTAAATTGCGGTTTAACACAAAACTGATTGCAACCGCCAAGCCCATTATCATGTTTAATTTAAGGATCGCTGGTGTCTGAAACCAAGCCTTTACCCAGGAAGCAACATAAGGCTTTTGCCAAAAAAAACAATAGGACTAAGGTCGAGATGCCACTATTGGTACTGTTCAATAAACCTTACGATGTATTAAGCCAGTTTACCGATAACAGTGTGCCGCCCCGAACCACACTGGCAGAGTTTATTTCCTTACCCGGCGTCTACCCGGCCGGTCGGCTGGATCGTGACAGCGAAGGTTTGTTACTGCTGACCAACTGCGGCGACACTCAACACCGGTTAAGCGATCCTAAACATAAAGCCGCTAAAACCTATTGGGTTCAGCTGGAAGGTGAGATTAGCGATGATGCCATCGCGCAACTTGAACAAGGTGTCAGCTTAAAGGACGGCCCCTGCTTACCCGCAGTAGTACAACGTATAGCGCCACCAACGTTATGGCCACGACAGCCACCAGTGCGTTACCGTGCGGCGATTCCTACCAGTTGGATAAGCCTGAGTATCACAGAGGGGCGCAACCGACAAGTCCGACGCATGACCGCCGCCGTAGGTTACCCAACGCTGCGCTTGGTGCGCTGGCAAATTGCTGATTGGAGCCTTGATGAGCTGGCTCCCGGCGAATTTAAAGTCATTTATTTGTGAGAATTCAACATGAGCAGGGATAAACTGCACCTGACGGTGGCAGCAGTAGTGCACTATCAACAACGATTTTTACTGGTTGAAGAACGCGAGAAAGTTACGGCGAAAAGAGTATTAAATCAACCGGCGGGTCATGTTGAGCAGGATGAAGATCTTATCAGTGCCATTAAACGCGAACTGCTTGAAGAAACCGGACTTAGCTTATCGCCCTGCAGCTGGCTGGGGATCTCACAGTTAACCGCCGCGAATGGCCACCGCTATGTAAGGGTAAACTTTGTGTTTGAACCGCTAGTTCTGCCCAAAAGCTATCAGCCTCAAGATGCCGACATTATTGCACTGCACTGGTTAAGTCCTGCTGAACTGGCGGAACATGCTTTGCCAGTGCGGAGTCAACTGGTCATCGATGCCATAGACAATTACCTTGCGGGTGTTCGGTTGCCGCTAAATCTTATTCAGGGGCCCGCTTAACGATTTTTCCACGGGGAATTTGGTGCTATAATCCGCCACTTGTTTTTTCAACCAAAGTCAGTGCGGTGTAATGTCACAGAACAGCAACAAAAAAGTCATCGTTGGCATGTCCGGCGGTGTCGATTCTTCTGTATCAGCCTATTTGCTGATTGAGCAGGGCTATCAGGTCGAAGGCCTGTTCATGAAAAACTGGGAAGAAGACGACAACGAAGAGTTTTGCGCCGCAGCCGCCGATATGGCCGATGCCCAGGCCGTCTGTGACAAGCTGGGCATAGTGCTGCACAAGGTGAATTTTGCCGCGGAATACTGGGATAATGTGTTTGAATACTTTCTGGCTGAATATCAGGCAGGGCGCACACCTAATCCCGATATTATTTGCAATAAAGAAATTAAATTTAAGGCCTTTCTCGAATTTGCCGCTACCGCCTTAGGCGCCGATTACATTGCCACCGGCCACTATGTGCGTCGCCGTTATCAGGATGGTCATTGGCAAATGCTGCGTGGTCTGGATAACAATAAAGATCAAAGTTATTTTTTATACACGCTAGCCGAGCAGCATCTGGCGCAAACGCTGTTTCCAATAGGCGAGCTGGAAAAGCCTGCGGTACGCGCCATTGCCGAGCAGCAAGGGTTAATTACGCACGATAAAAAAGACTCCACCGGTATTTGCTTTATTGGTGAGCGCAAATTTAAAGACTTTTTAGCCCAATATTTGCCGGCCCAGCCCGGTGATATTGTCAGCATCGACGATAAGCAGGTGATTGGCCGCCATGATGGCCTGATGTATCACACGCTCGGGCAGCGTAAAGGCTTGCGTATTGGCGGCCTGCGGGATGGTGGTGATGAACCCTGGTACGTGGTCGCTAAAGATTTACAGCTTAATCAGCTGTTGGTGGCGCAAGGACATGATCATCCGGCGTTGCTATCTAAAGGGCTGATTGCCGGTCAATTACACTGGGTGGATCGCACTGGCCCGCAGCAGGCGATGACCTTAACCGTTAAAACGCGCTATCGCCAGACTGATATTGTCTGCCTGGCTACCCCGCAGGCGGATGGCCGGCTGCATGTACAATTTATCGAGCCGCAAAAAGCCGTAACCCCTGGACAGTCTGCGGTATTCTACCTGGACGAGGTTTGTCTGGGCGGTGGCATTATAGAAAAGGCCCTTACCTGAGATGCAAAGCTCGCTTTCTACCCAAATTATTGCAATGGCTGGCTTATGTCAGGCCGTAAAACTGGTGCAGTGCTATGCCCGCGCCAAGCCCTGCGAGCAAGCACAATTAGCGCGCTGCTTAAGCACTGTTGTTAACCTTAACCCGGATACACCTCATGATGTGTATGGCGGTGAGCTGCATTACCTGGAAGATGGCCTGCAGCTGATTAAAGAGCAGTTAGGTGATGGCCCGAAAAAAGATGTGGAATTAACCCGCTACATCGTCGGAGTGCTGGCGCTGGAACGGCGTTTGAACAAAGCCCCTGGCAATATGGCCTCATTGGGTGAGCAATTATCACAACTTGAGCGGCAACTGCAGCACTTTAGCATTACAGACGACAATATTCTGGCGCGGCTGGCCGATATTTATACGGATAATATCAGCAGCTTAGGTGCCCGCATTCAAATTTATGGTGAGCCGGAGCAATTAAAACAAAGCGCGGTGCAACATAAAGTGCGGGCGCTATTATTGTCGGCCGTGCGCTCAGCCGTGCTGTGGCGCCAGGCAGGCGGTAGCCGGCTACATTTTATTTTTAAACGACGTAAATTACTGGCCGCCGCGCAAGCAGCGTTATCCAGTATCTGATAACGCACTATTACTCAGGAGTTTTCATGGAACTTAATGCCCTAACCGCAATTTCGCCGGTAGATGGCCGTTATGGTAGTAAAGCCGCTGCCTTGCGCCCGATTTTCAGCGAGTTCGGTTTAATTAAATACCGGGTCACCGTTGAAGTGCGTTGGTTACAGCAATTGGCCGCCGAACCCAAAATTACTGAAGTGCCTCCGCTTTCCGCGCAAGCCAATGCCTTACTTGACAGCATTGTCAGCGACTTCAGCCTGGCGGATGCCCAGCGCGTAAAAGATATAGAACGCACCACTAACCATGATGTGAAAGCGGTAGAATATCTGCTGAAAGAAAAAGTGGCAGCCAATGCTGAATTAAACGCGATCAGCGAGTTTATTCACTTTGCCTGTACCTCGGAAGACATTAACAACTTATCGCATGCACTCATGCTGCACGATGCGCGGCAACAAGTGCTATTACCTGAGTGCGATGCGCTGTTAGCGGCCATCAAAGCACTGGCCTTAGAATTAAAAGCTGTGCCTATGATGGCCAGAACCCACGGACAACCCGCCTCGCCCACTACCATGGGTAAAGAGATGGCCAACGTCTATGTGCGTTTAAAACGCCAGCGTGAGCAAATTGCGGCAGTAAGCCTGTTGGGTAAAATTAACGGTGCTGTCGGTAATTATAATGCCCATTTATCAGCTTACCCTGATCTGGACTGGCATGCGTTTGCCGAGCGTTTTGTCAGCTCGCTGGGTATTAGCTTTAACGCCTACACCACGCAAATTGAACCCCATGATTATATTGCCGAGTTGTTTGATGCCATTGCCCGCTTTAACACCATTTTGCTCGACTTTGACCGCGATGTTTGGGGTTATATTGCCCTGGGTCACTTTAAGCAAAAAACCGTGGCAGGCGAAATCGGTTCATCCACCATGCCGCACAAAGTGAATCCTATCGACTTTGAAAACTCTGAAGGTAACCTGGGTATTGCTAATGCGTTGTTTAACCACCTATCCGCCAAGTTACCGGTATCACGCTGGCAGCGCGATCTGACCGACTCTACCGTATTACGTAACTTAGGTGTGGGTTTTGGTTATACGCTTATTGCCTATCAGGCCAGCTTAAAAGGCATCAGCAAACTGGAAGTAAACGAAGCCAATTTACGCGCTGAACTGGATGCTAACTGGGAGCTGTTAGCCGAGCCGGTGCAAACAGTAATGCGCAAGTATGGCATTGAAAAACCCTACGAAAAGTTAAAAGAACTGACCCGCGGTAAGCGGATCAGTGCAGCAGATTTAGCGGTATTTATTGACGGCCTGGACTTGCCCTCGCAGGTGAAAGCCGAAATGAAACAGCTAAGCCCGGCCGGTTATATTGGAGATGCAGTGCGGCTGGTGGAGTTATTGGACTAATTGCTTTTATTTTAGATGCAGCCCCGATGTCGACTGCGAGAATCGGATTGCTTTAAGCCAAGTCTTGAAGGCATGGATGCCTGAATGAAGCCTACAGGGATGTATTTACGGCGGCTTGGTGTAAGCAATCCGGTTTGAAGCCTCAACAATACTGATTGTAACAATCCACGCCTTTAGCAGGTCATGCTATGTACAGATTAGAATTTGGAAATATCACCCTTGAAGATTTTATGCAGCAGTACTGGCAAAAAAAGCCCCTGCTAATAAAACAAGGTTTTAAGCAGTTTCAGGACCCGCTCAGCGCAGACGAACTGGCCGGCTTAGCTCAGGATGAAGACATTGAGTCGCGCTTGATCCAATGCCATAACGGCGACTGGCAGCTCGATACCGGGCCTTTCAGCGAGTTTAGCGGCTATGGCGAACGTGACTGGACCTTACTGGTACAGGCGGTGGATCACTGGCATCAGCCGGCAGCGGCTTTGCTGGAGCCCTTTCGCTTTATGCCCAACTGGCGCATTGATGATCTGATGGTCAGCTTTTCTACTCCTGGTGGCGGTGTTGGCCCTCATTTAGATCAATACGATGTGTTTATAATTCAGGGTGAAGGTAAGCGGCACTGGCGGGTCGGCATGCCAGATGCCAGCCTGCAAACACTGTGTCCGCATCCGCGCTTATTACAGGTAACGCCTTTTACGGCCTGTATTGATGTGATAATGCAGCCGGGTGATATTTTGTATATCCCACCAGGCTGCCCGCATGAAGGCATCTCTGTTGAAAACAGCCTGAACTATTCAGTGGGTTTTAGGGCGCCGGCGCAAAAAGATTTACTGACAGGCCTGGCAGACTATTTACTGGATAATGACCTGAACGGCAACCGCTTCAGTGATGCCGGCCGGCTTTTAAACCCGGATGTTGGCGCACTGCAAAAGGGTGATTTACAGCAGGTTAAGCAGCTATTGCAGCAACTGGTCAGTGATGAGCAGCTGTTACCACTATGGTTTGGCCAATATATCAGCCGCGCCAAACATGAGCTGGATCAGCAAGAGCCCGACCCACACTATGGATTGGATGATTTAGCTGAATATCTGGAAGATGGCTCGGTGTTGGCAAAACTCGGTGGGCTGCGCTGTGTATACCATCAGGCAAGCGCCAGTGACGATATCGCCCTCTTTATTAATGGTGAGCAAATTACACTGCCACCCGAGGAGCTGCACACCGCCCGGTTACTCTGTGAGTATGCGCGTTTAGATGAGGACCAGTGTCGACACTTTACCCAGCTCGCGCCCAGGTTATCACTGCTACTTAGTCTGATAAATCAGGGTTACTGGTACTTTGAAGAATAAGGCTTAAAAGCTTATCAAGGCATAAAAAAACCGCAGTGACTAAAGTGAAGTAACTACGGTTTTTTATTTTTTTGTACGCTAAAGCTTACAACTTATTCAGCCGGTTGCCATAACTGCTCGTTATCAAACAACTCATACAACCCCTGTGCCCGAGCGACCAGCAGATCCGCAAAATCCTGTTGGGTTTTATCCGTAATGCCGGCGTTTACAATTTGCTCAGCTTTTAACTGCCAGCGCAGCGAGAATGAACGCATCGCTTCACGTGCATCAGCCGCACCACTATATGCCATATGGTCGGTGGGCAAATCACCGCTGATCACCCAAAAGGCTTCACGCGCTTTAGTGTTAAGCTTCCACAACGCCACTAATGGCGGCAGGTAACGGCTTTCTGATACCGCAACATTGTCAGGTAAAATACCCTTAGTAGCCAAATATTCATTGGCCTTTTGAAATTGCGTGCGGATCCACTCTACCCGCTGCTCTTCGGTAAATTCTGTTTCAGCTTGAGTTAACTGCTCACTCATTGTCAAATCCTGTCATAACCAGTGTTAAATAGTGCCGATACTTTATGTGAGCAGGGCCTGACAATCAAGCGTAAAAATTATTGTCGACAATCCACTGGTCTGATCAGAGTTTATTTTTGGGCATATCTGGCGTAACCCAGACCGAAATGATACATTCCGCGGCGCAAAATTTGCTGTAGCACTCTCACTTTACGCCAGTGCCAGCCTGCCAAAAAATCGAGGGAGAACCGTCGTGGCTGTATTTAATCATCCTGAATTTGACCATCATGAACAAGTGGTATTTTGTAGCGATCAAGAAATTGGCCTAAGAGCCATTATCGCTGTGCACAGCACCCGCTTAGGCCCGGCAGTCGGTGGTTGCCGCTTGTGGGATTACGCCACTGACGAAGCGGCCATTGTTGATGTATTACGTTTATCACGTGGCATGACCTACAAAAATGCGGTAGCAGGCCTGCCACTGGGCGGCGGTAAATCAGTAATTATTGGTAATGCCAAAACCATTAAATCTGAGCAGTTATTCCGTGCTTTTGGCCGTATGTTACATCGCTTAGGCGGCAGCTATTATAGCGCCGAAGATGTCAATATCACCACTGGCGACATTATGCAGGTCTACAAAGAAACACCTTATGTTGCTGGCCTCGAAGGCAAAAGCGGCAACCCGGGCCCTTTTACTGCACTGGGTACCTATAAAGGCATTAAAGCAGCAGCTAAGCATCAGTTTGGCAGCGACGATTTAGCCGGTAAGGTCGTCGCAGTACAAGGTCTTGGCAGTGTCGGCTTTTACTTGTGTGAGCACCTGCACAAAGAAGGCGCTCAATTGATTGTCACCGATATTAATCCAGACGCCATTGCCCGTGCCGAAGCGCAGTTTGGCGCAACGGCTGTCGGTTTAGACGACATTTACGCTGCAAAGGCCGACGTTTACGCCCCTTGTGCGCTGGGTGCCACCTTGAACGATATCACCATACCGCAGCTGCAAGCTAAGATTGTTGCCGGTTGTGCCAATAACCAGCTGCAGCAAGCCCGTCATGGCAACATGCTGCGCGAGCGCGGTATTTTATATGCGCCAGATTATGTGATTAATGCCGGTGGTATTATTAACGTGGCCTGCGAAATGCGCCCACAAGGATATAACGCTGAAGAATCTACAGCCAAGGTAAATGAAATCTACAGTACCTTGCTGGACATTTTTGCCAGAGCCGATGCCGAACAGCGCCCTACCAGCGAAGTCGCTGATCTCATGGCGCAGGAAATAATCGCCCGCGGTAAAAAATAGAGTTAAGCACCATACAAAAACCGCAGCCTGCTCAGTGAAGAGGCTGCGGTTTTTTATAAACCAACAAAGCGGTCTTTCACTGCCGCTGTGGGGATCATGCAGCTGGATTTTTTACCAAAAAGCGCATATCTGTGGCGTGCAAAAATGCCATAACACCAATCTCTGACTGGCCTGGGCACGACTTTACACACTTTAAATAAATACCAATAACCGCTAAGCTCGCCTGCTATCTGCAATGCGGCATCAGAGCGCACATAAGCCTGGCCATCTTTAATCAATAGCAGCGTATCGGTATCCAGCGTGCTGATGCCATGTAAACGTAAGTTTTGCTGGCCAAAGTCACTTTGCATTGGTGTAAAAACAAAAATAGCAGTCGGATCGCGGGCAATAATAAAATGTACTGCCGCATTGCAAAAATGGCATACACCATCAAATACCACTAATTGCATTTTGATTGTAAATACACGAAAAAAAACGAATAACTATCCGGCATAGTGCTCAGTTCCGTATTACAGCATGACAAGTTCATGTTTACTCGCCTTATAATTGTTTGGTTCATCCACTAAAACACGCAAATCAGACCAGGCAGGACACGAGCAGAGGCACTTTATAAATAAAGTGCCCTGGATAACGCTTGGCCAATTATAGCTGCTGGCAAATAAATCCGGCGCTTTTTAATGCGTTGCTATAATCCCAGTGCGGGCGCACAATGCTTTAGCTAACCCAATAAAAGTATTATAAAAGGATAAAAATATGACGCTGCATCTTGAGCTAATCCCTGTGCTATCAGCTATTGCCGGTGTTCTGATATTAATCAGGCCCAAGCTCTTAAATTATGTTGTGGCTATTTATCTCATCGCCGTAGGTGTTATTCAGATCTTTGGCTTGAAATTTTAAATGCCTCCGGCCTTAGTATTAAAGAATAAGGCCTGCTATTGCAGGCCTTATTATTAACTTAGCGTTTTATCTGACAAGGCGTCAGTTTCCACACCCGACTGACGTAATCCTCAATAGAACGATCTGAGGTAAACTTACCGACAGACGCTGTATTCATTATCGCCTTTTTCGCCCACAGTGCTTTATCACGATACCAGCTATCGATCTTTTGCTGAGCCGCCACATAAGACTCAAAATCAGCCAAAACCAGATATGGGTCGCCGCCATCTAACAGGCTGCGCTTAATCGCCGCCAACTCACCGGGTTTGCCAGGGGTAAAGTAGTCGGTATCCAGCCAGTCTAGAATGGCTTTTATTTCCGGGTTCTGATGGTAAAACTCATGGCTGTTATAACCTTTGGCATGCAGCGCTTTTACTTCATCTACCGTTAAACCAAAAATAGCAATATTGTCAGCACCCACTTCTTCGGCAATTTCAATATTGGCGCCATCCAGCGTGCCTACGGTAATAGCCCCATTTAACGCCAGCTTCATATTACCAGTACCTGAGGCTTCTTTACCGGCGGTAGAAATTTGCTCAGACACATCTGCTGCAGGGATCATTTTCTCGGCTAAGGTGACCCGGTAATTGGGCATAAAAACTACTTTCAAACGGTTTTTAACCCGCTTGTCATGATTAATTTTTTCACCAATTTTATTAATGGCGTAGATAATTTCTTTTGCCAGTTTATAGCCGGGTGCCGCTTTGGCGCCGAAGATAAACACCCGAGGCACCATATCGTAATCCGGGTTTTGCAAGATACGACGGTACAGCGCCAAGATATGCAGCAAGTTAAGATGCTGCCGTTTGTACTCATGCAAACGCTTAATTTGAATATCAAAAATAGCATGCGGATCAATATCAATATGCGTCAGTTTTTTTATTACCTGCGCCAAGTCAGCTTTATTTTGCTGCTTTATCGCCATAAAACTGTCCTGAATTTGCGGATCATCAGCAAATTGGCCAAATGCTGACAATTTTTTCAAATTCAGCGGCCAGTCGGTGCCTACCTTTTCATCCAGCAAGGCCGATAATCGCGGGTTACAGGCTTTCAGCCAGCGCCGTGGTGTTACGCCATTAGTCACATTAGTAAATTTGTCTGGCCACAGCGCCACCATCTCAGGGAACAAGTCAGATTTAACTAATGTTGAGTGAATTTCGGCCACACCATTGACTTTAAAGGAACCTACTACTGATAAATGGCCCATTCTGACCATAGGATCGTGGCCATCTTCAATAATAGATAATTTGCGCTTTTTATCGTTATCACCAGGCCATAACACGTCGACCTGCTCTGTTAAGAAACGACGGTTAATTTCATAAATAATTTCGATGTGCCGTGGCAGTACCTTTTCAAATAAGCGTACCGGCCATTTTTCCAGCGCTTCAGGTAATAAGGTGTGGTTAGTATAAGCAAAAACCTGCTGACACAGGGCCCAGGCGTCATCCCAACTCATTTCAGCGCGGTCGATTAAAATGCGCATCAGCTCAGGGATCGCCACAGCTGGGTGAGTATCATTTAACTGAATGACTACCTGCTTGGAGAAATCACTCCAGTCATCACCATGGCTGCGTTTATAGCGGCGGATAATGTCTTTCAGTGAGCAGGAGCAAAAAAAGTACTGCTGAATAAGGCGTAGCTCTTTACCGGCATCGGTTTCATCATTCGGGTACAACACCTTAGAGATGGTTTCTGCTTCAATATTTTCACGCGCCGCATCAATATAACCGCCAGAGTTAAACACGTCCCAGTTAAAAAAGTCACTGGCGCGACTTTCCCATAACCGTAATACGTTAACTGAGCTGCCGTTATAGCCCACTACCGGGATATCCCACGGCACCCCTTTGATAATGCGGCCCGGGTGCCAGACTTTTTTCATTTTTCCTTGTAAGTCGTATACGGTTTCTACATAACCGTATACCGAAATTTCCTGCACCGATTCTGGCCGGCAAATTTCCCAGGGGTTACCGTATTCGCGCCAGCTGTCAGGTCGCTCTATCTGGCGGCCATCTAAAAAGCTCTGCTGAAATAAGCCATTCTCATAATGAATACCATATCCAATGGCCGGATAATTCAGTGTGGCCAAAGAATCAATAAAACAGGCTGCCAGTCGGCCTAAGCCACCATTACCCAGCGCCATATCTTCTTCCTGATCTTCAAGATCAGCAATATTCAACCCAAGCTCCGCCAAGGCTAATTTAGCCTGCTCGTACAAACCTAAATTATGCAAATTGTTGCTAAATAAGCGGCCCATCAGATATTCAAGGCTGAAATAATGCAAGGCGCGGGTATTTTGCTGATAATGGGTACGTTGGGTATTACGCAAACCATCATATACTTGCTCGTTGACCGCAGCGCAGGTGGCGCGCCACCAAGCCTGACTACTGGCTTTGTTAACGTCAGTGCCTAGCGAGGAATGCAGATGCTTAACAATTTTTTCTTTCAGTTGTTCGGTGCTATTGGCCGCGGCAGCTTTGCTGGCCGCAAGAGATGGTTTCTTCATGGTCAATCCTGCTAATCTTCCGGCAAACCGGAATTAAATTACTGTTGAATGTAGGAATATTACAAAAACAATACCCTAATTGCCGCGTTTTAGCAAAGAAAAAGGCTGCATCCGTAATAAAATTACGGAACAAATGCAGCCTGTTCAGATGTTTAAAGTGAACTGAATACGTTTTCAACAAAGGCTCTAGCGTCCAGCTCTAACTGTTGCAAATGCGCCTGATCAACGAAGCTTTCCAGATAAATCTTATAGGCGTCCTCAGTACCAGAGGGCCTTGCGGCAAACCAACCATTTTTAGTGGTGACTTTAACTCCGCCAATATCTGCCTGGTTGCCAGGTGCTTTAGTGAGCACTGCCAGTATAGGATCGCCTGCCAGCGTGCTTTGCTTAACACTACTGACATCCAGTTTTTTCAGTGCCGCTTTTTGTGCTGCACTGGCCGGGGCATCTAAACGCCGGTACAAAGGGGAGCCCAGCTCTTTGGTTAACGCCTGATATTGCTGATAAGGGTCTACGCCGGTTTTAGCCAACATTTCAGCCGCCAGTAAGCCCAGAATAATGCCATCTTTATCGGTTGACCAGACAGTGCCATCTAAACGCAAAAAGCTGGCACCGGCACTTTCTTCACCGCCAAAAGCAATGCTGCCTTTGTGTAAACCATTGACAAACCACTTAAAGCCGACCGGAACTTCCTGCAAAATGCGGCCACGGGCTGCCACTACCCGGTCAATCAGCGCACTGGAGACCAGGGTTTTGCCTATCGCCAGACTTTGCTGCCAAAGCGGGCGATTGGATAATAAATAATTAATGGCCACGGCCAGATAATGGTTCGGGTTCATCAGGCCACCACTGCGGGTAACGATACCATGGCGGTCAAAATCCGGATCATTGCCAATGGCGATATCAAACTGATCTTTGAGCTTAATTAAATTCGCCATGGCATAGGCTGAAGAGCAATCCATACGGATTTTACCGTCTTTATCTAACGGCATAAAAGTAAAGGCCGGATCAACCCGCTCATTGACCACGCTAAGATTCAGACCATAACGCTCGGCAATGCGCGGCCAAAATGCGATACCCGAGCCGCCTAAAGGGTCAACACCAATACGGATGCCGGCTTTAGCAATGGCGGCCATATCAATGACGTTTTCCAGGTCATCTACATAATGCTGAATATAATCAATCCGCTGGCAATAACCTGATTGCAGTGCCAACGCATAAGGCATCATTTTAACGCCATTTAAATCTTTGGCCAGTAACTGATTGGCTCGTTGCTCTATCCAGTCTGTGACATCTGTATCGGCCGGGCCGCCGTGTGGCGGATTGTACTTAATGCCACCATCTTCAGGGGGGTTGTGTGAAGGCGTAATAACAATACCATCGGCCAGCTGCGAAGTTGCGCCGGCGTTCTGAGTCAAAATAGCGTGCGAGATAACCGGCGTTGGTGTATAGCCAAAATCCTGTTGAATACAGACCTGAATATTATTGGCGATAAGCACTTCAAGCGCGGTGGCAAAAGCCGCTTCTGACAAGGCATGGGTATCTTTGCCTAAAAATAGCGGTCCCATTATACCGGCCTGTTTACGATAATCAGCAATGGCCTGGCAAATCGCCAGCACATGCGGTTCGTTAAACGAACAGCTAAGGGCACTACCGCGATGACCTGAAGTACCAAAACTGACTTTATGGCTGCTATGTAGCTGTACATCCGGCTCCAGCACATAGTAAGCCGTCATCAGCCGGCAGATATTAGGGAGCAGTTCGTTCGGCACCGTCTGGCCGGCCAAAGGATGTAAAGACATAGGCTTTCCTTATAATAAATCGCGAATTCGTTCGGCGTCCTGTTCACTATACCCCAGTTTTATGGCAGTTTCTGTTAGCATCATTTTTTTTCTGGTGGTATTAGAATTGGTGATCACCCAATAAGGTGTATTCGGGATTTGCTTGGGATTAGTGCTGCTGCCACTTTCATTCAGCTCAGCGGCAGAAGAACCGAAATACAACCGGTTGCGGCCTTTAATGTCCAACACTTTATTAAACTGCTTTTTGTGCACCCGAGCTAATACTGACAATAAATATAAAAAGCGCCCTACTACACTGGATTCGGCTTGTAAGTCCTGACGACTGACTAAATCGAACACTGAACCGGCTGACATCGGCTCAATTGCTTGCTTTGACGTTTGTGTTGAGTATGTCTCAGTAGCTTGCTCAGCCGTTTGTGCTGGCTTTTGCGCTGTCGTTTGCACGGCCACGTCTTGATCAACCTTGTCTGAACTTAAGGCTGGCTCAGTCTTGAGCACTTTGTTTATCGTTGTTTGGCCATCTGCAGGCAGTAACAGTCGACGTAGGATATCTGAAGCACTTTCACCAATTTGCTGGGTCTGGCCAGCAATGTAGTGGTATAAATCGTCGTCTATTTCGATGGTTTTCATATATTTATTCCGTCGCGATTAAGTGAGCCCATTATATAAAGGCTTTGCCACTGACGCCAGCGCCATCCTTTGCTAAAATGCCGCTAATCTTTTTGCCGCATGTTAAAATAAGAGCAGTCACCTGATGATATTACATAGTCAGTGTAGCGGCCAGGGCCCGGATCTGGTGTTAATCCACGGCTTGTTTGGCAGTTATGAAAATCTCGGTGTCATTGCCAGAGCGCTGAGTGATGCTTTTCGCATTATCAATATTGATGTGCGCAATCACGGCCGCTCTGACCATAGCGAGCACATGAATTATGCGCTGATGGCTACTGATGTCGCTGACACCCTAGATGCGCTAGGCGTAAGTCAGTGCGCCATGCTCGGCCACTCAATGGGTGGCAAACTGGCCATGGCGTTTGCCCTGCGCTACCCAGAGCGGGTGACTAAACTTATTTTGGCCGATATTGCGCCGGTGGCCTATCCGCCTCGTCACAATGCGGTTTTTGCCGGTTTGCAGCAGGTGCAACTAGCCAGTATCACTAGCCGCAGCGATGCCGATAAACAATTGGCTGCGCATATTAACGAGCCCGGCGTGCGGCAATTTTTACTAAAAAGCCTGGATAAAACTGAGCAGGGCTTTGCCTGGCGTTTTAATTTAGCAGCCCTTAAGGCTAATTATCCGGCACTGATTGGTGACGAACTGAGTAATAGCGTTGAGCACAGCAATACACCGGCACAGTTTAATGGCCCAACTCTATTTATTAAGGGCGGCGACTCTGACTACATCTTAACTGAGCACCGGCCGGCTATTATGGCGCGTTTCCCAAATGCCCAGGCCAAAATCATTCAGGGAACCGGCCATTGGCTTCATGCTGAGAAGCCCGCCGCCTTTAGTAAGTTAGTCCGTGATTTTTTATTGAGCTAGCGCACTAAACCTTTAGCGGTTTTGTGCTATAGTGCGCGCACTTTTTTTCCGGTTCAACAGGCGTAATGGCGATATGAGTGTAGAGCAGTTCGAAACCATAGGGTTATGGCTGGGTCTGGCCGGGTTATACCTGTTTATCGTATTAGCGATCCGCGATGTTCTGAAAAAAAGTCAGGCACCTAAATTGGGGCAAGCTTTTGTCTGGCTGGTGCTGTTTTTATCACCGCTGGTATTTGTGGTGAAGACGGTGATGCAGTATTTTTTAGAATAACAAGGTTAGATTAATGGCCAAAATTGCCACTGATCGCACCACTATAGACTTGTTTGCAGCAGAAAAACGGCCTGGCCGGCCTAAAACCAACCCCTTGCCCAGAGCGGAGCAACTGCGGTTAAATAAACGCAATCAAGTCAGGCGCGATCGTACTAAGGGGTTAAAGCGTATTGAATGCAAGGTGTCTGCCGAGTTGTGTCAGCAACTCGACATCGCCGCAGAAGCGGCCAGCATGACCCGCAGCAACTATATTGAATATCTGTTACAACAGGCTCTGATTAAGTAAGAAGGCTAGCACGCATGGCAACTGTAGGAATTTTTTTCGGTAGCGATACCGGTAACACTGAACATATCGCCAAGATGATCCAGAAAGAACTGGGTAAACAATTGGTTGAAATTCGCGATATCGCCAAAAGCAGCAAAGAAGATATTGCCGGCTTCGATTTATTATTACTGGGTATCCCCACCTGGTATTACGGTGAAGCACAGTGCGACTGGGATGACTTTTTCCCGGAGCTGGACAACATTGACTTTGAAAACAAGCTGGTCGCAATTTTTGGTTGTGGCGATCAGGAAGATTATGCCGAGTACTTCCTGGATGCCATGGGTACACTGCGCGACATCATTGAGCCTAAGGGCGCTATCATCGTCGGCCACTGGCCAACGTCCGGCTATAACTTTGTCGCCTCCAAAGCACTGGCTGATGACAGCCACTTTATTGGCTTAGGTATTGATGAAGACCGCCAGCCGGAGCTGACCGAGCAACGGGTTAAACAATGGTGTAAACAGGTGTTTGAAGAAATGAGCCTGGCGGAATTTGCTAATTTATAACTCCGCTTAGATTCAATTTAATCAAAAAAAGTAGCCATTCTGGCTACTTTTTTTGGCCGTCATTTCTTGTTTTCTGTCTGTTGCAGAGCCGTTTCCAGTGCAGCGTCCTCTGCCCTGTATTGCATTTTTTTGCGGATATATACAGTGCGGTTTACCTCTGCCACCACAGTGTGCTCAGCATCTTTAATATGCACTACAAATTGTGGAAAATATTTATTACCGTTAGCAGTGGCCGCCTGGATCTCGGCTAAGCTGTCATCGGTCAGCCAAAACTCCGCCGTTAAGCGGCTTTTTCCGGGTTTTAAGTAATTAATGTCGGCCTCTTTGTCCCACACCCAGTATTCTTTGCCCAGCGCGCCCATCAACATTAACGGATAAATAGGATCGGTCATCGCATACATGGTGCCACCAAACTGGCTGCCATTAATATTTCTGGTCCAGGGCCGCCATTTCAGCTCTACCCTGGCATAACGATAATCTTCGGCGAGTTCGGCCACTTTAATACCACTGAATAAAAAAGGCGGCCAAAAATTTAATAAGTGCCGCATCACTTGCGGTTTAAATGCCCAACGCATAATAACTCCTGGTATGACCTGTTAAGGCTATTGTACGCAAGCATTGGCCTAACTCAAAGCTTGATAGGCTAAAAACTGCCAGCCACAAGCATTTCAATCTCGGCCTAATGCCTTTATAATCAATTCACCTTCTGTTTTAGTACCGAGATGTTATGACTGATCACAATAGTGAATTACGCAAAGCCGGCCTTAAAGTGACCTTGCCGCGAGTAAAAATCCTCGAGATTTTACAGGACCCTGCACATCAGCATATCAGTGCAGAAGATGTCTATAAGCTGCTGTTAGATTTGGGTGAAGATATTGGCCTGGCCACGGTATACCGGGTACTAAACCAGTTTGATGACGCCGGTATTTTAACCCGCCATCATTTTGAAGGTGGCAAATCGGTATTTGAATTAACCGGTAATAGTCATCACGACCATTTAGTGTGTTTAAAATGCGGAAAAGTTATTGAGTTTGAAGATGAAGTGATAGAAGCCAAACAATTGGAAATTGCTGATAAACATGGCATTAAGCTCACGCACCATAGCTTATATTTGTATGGTGAATGCACTAATCAGGCTCAGTGCAAGCATAACCAGTCTTAAACTTTAGCGTTTATCAGTGACAAAAACGCCAGCATCATGCTGGCGTTTTTTTAGTTGACGGCGGCAATTACAGCGCGGCTTCCAACTCAGGCAGCACAGTAAATAAATCGGCCACCAGGCCATAATCAGCTACCTGAAAGATAGGTGCGTCGGCATCTTTATTGATGGCCACTATCACCTTAGAGTCTTTCATGCCGGCCAGATGCTGAATAGCCCCGGAAATACCCACGGCAATATAGAGATCAGGCGCGACAATTTTACCCGTCTGACCTACTTGCATATCGTTTGGTACAAAACCGGCATCTACCGCAGCACGTGATGCACCAATAGCGGCATTTAATTTATCAGCAATGCCATTTAACAGCGCAAAATTCTCGCCATTTTGCATACCACGGCCACCTGAGATAATGACTTTGGCTGCTGTAAGCTCAGGACGCTCTGATTTTGTCAGCTCTTCAGCGACAAAACGTGATAGCTGTAAATCCGTCACCGTAGTTATCGCTTCAATAGCAGCACTGCCGCCCTCTGCAGCGGCAGCAAATGCCGAGCCGCGTACAGTAATGACTTTAATCACATCTGCCGATTGCACGGTAGCAATAGCATTACCGGCATAAATGGGTCGTACAAAGGTATCAGCACTTTCTACGGCAATGATATCTGACAACTGCGCCACATCTAATAAGGCAGCGACGCGTGGCAGCATGTTTTTACCGCTAGTGGTCGCGGCCGCTAAAATATGACTGTAATTTTTGCCCAGTTCAGCGACAAGGGCAGCAACGTTTTCTGCCAGTTGATGGCCATAAGCCGCGTTATCGGCTACTAACACTTTGCTGACGCCGCTAATAAGGGCAGCGGCATTTGCCGCAGCGGCACAATCACTTCCTGCTACTAACAGGTGAATATCGCCACCAATTTCACTGGCAGCCTGCACCACTTTGTGGGTGTCTGGTTTAAGGGCACTATTGCTGTGCTCGGCAATTACTAAAATCGTCATCAAATCACCTTTGCTTCATGCTTTAATTTCTCTACCAGCTCGGCGACAGATTCAACAATCACCCCTGCCGAACGACTCGCGGGCGCCGTTACTTTTAAGGTACTGACTTTAGATGCCAGCTCCACGCCAAAACTGGCCGCATCTTTAACATCCAGCGGCTTTTTCTTCGCTTTCATAATATTGGGTAAAGAGGCATAGCGTGGTTCATTTAAACGTAAGTCAGTAGACACCACCGCCGGTAAGCTCAGCTCCACGGTTTGCAAGCCTCCGTCAATTTCACGGGTCACCTGCACGCTTTGCGCGCTGACATTGACTTTAGAGGCAAAGGTGCCCTGGCCCATACCGGTTAAAGCGGCCAGCATTTGCGCCGTTTGGTTGTTATCAGAGTCAATCGCTTGCTTACCCAGGATCACCAGTTGTGGCTGCTCTTCAGCGACTACTTTAGCCAATAATTTAGCAACCTGAAGTGAGTCTAGGTTCAGCTCAGTGTCAAGCTGTATAGCGCGATCCGCGCCTAACGCCAGTGCGGTACGTAACTGTTCCTGCACCGCCTTGTTGCCGATAGAAATGACCACCACTTCCGTAGCAATGCCAGCTTCTTTTAAACGCACGGCTTCTTCTACTGCAATTTCACAAAAAGGGTTGAGTGCCATTTTGACATTGGCCAAATCAACCGCGGTTTGATCGGCTTTCACCCGAACTTTTACGTTGTAATCAATAACCCGTTTTACCGGAACCAGTATCTTCATAAGAGCCTCTGTAGATGCAGTAAACCCGATGCTTTTGTCACAAGGTTTACGTTGGGGTAAAGCCAGAATGTGTTATGCTGCACAATCTACTTACTGTTGACGTTAACGTCAACCTGCAATACCCTTATCATCAGGATAATTGCAGTGAATAGTGTAAATAATAACATCCATGAGGTGCGCATGTTGGAAAGAGAAGCAATGGAATATGACGTTGTCATAGTGGGCGCTGGTCCAGCAGGGTTATCAGCCGCCATCCGCTTAATGCAACAGGCACAACAACATCAGCAGACGCTCAGTGTCTGTGTGGTAGAAAAAGGCTCTGAAGTTGGCGCCCATATTTTATCTGGTGCGGTGTTTGAGCCGCGTGCCTTAAACGAATTACTGCCCGATTGGCAAAATCTGGGCGCCCCGCTTAACACCGCCGTGACCCACGATGATATCTACTTATTTAAGGATGCACAAAGCGCCCGCAAGTTGCCCGGCTTTGCTGTGCCGAAAACCATGCATAACAGTGGTAACTATATTATCTCAGCTGCCAACTTATGCCGTTGGTTAGCCGAGCAGGCCGAAGCTCTGGGTGTCGATATTTTTCCAGGTTTTGCAGCCAGCGAGACCATTATTGAAGATAACGTAGTACGCGGCATTTTGATTGGCGATATGGGCCTTGACCGCGATGGTCAACCTAAAGACAGCTTTACCCCGGGCATGGAACTTAAAGCCAAATACACGTTATTTGCCGAAGGTTGCCGTGGTCATCTGGGCAAACAGCTAATTAAACACTTTGCTTTGGACGAGCAATCGTCACCGCAGCACTATGCCATTGGTTTTAAAGAGATCTGGGATGTGCCGGCAGAGCAACATCACGCCGGCTTAGTGGTGCATTCAGCCGGCTGGCCCTTAGCTGATGAAGCCTCAGGCGGCGGGTATTTGTATCATGCTGAAGGCCAGCAAATTTTGGTTGGCCTGATCATTGACTTGAATTACAGCAACCCCTACTTGAACCCCTTTGAAGAATTTCAACGCTACAAGCAGCATCCTATCATTAAGCAATACCTGAAAAATGGCAAAAGGGTCAGTTACGGCGCCCGGGCTATCGCTAAAGGTGGCTTTAATAGCTTGCCAAAGATGAGCTTTAATGGTGGCTTGTTAATTGGTTGCGATGCCGGCACACTGAATTTTGCCAAGATTAAAGGCAACCATACCGCGATGAAATCAGGCATGATAGCTGCCGATGTGGTAGCAGCGGCTCTGCGCAGTGATGCAGCAGGTGGACAGGATTTAACACAATTTGCCAGCGCCTTTAAACAAAGCTGGTTGTATGACGAGCTGTATCGCTCAAGGAATTTTGGTCCGGCCATGCATAAGTTTGGTACCTTCTGGGGCGGTGCCTTCAATACATTGGATCAAAACCTGTTTGCCGGTAAACTGCCATTCACCTTGAAAGATGACACTCAAGATTACGCGCAGTTAAAACTGGCCGCTGACTGTCAGCCAATAGCTTATACTAAACCCGATAACCAATTTAGCTTCGATCGCTTGTCTTCTGTGTATTTATCCAATACCAATCATGAAGAGGAGCAGCCCTGCCACCTGAAGCTTAGCGATGCGAGCATCCCGATACAGGTCAACCTGGCAAAATATGCCGAGCCGGCGCAGCGTTATTGCCCGGCGGGTGTCTATGAAATTGTGCAGGACGACGGCAGTGAACCGCGGCTGCAAATAAATGCCCAAAACTGCATTCATTGTAAAACCTGTGATATTAAAGATCCTAGCCAGAATATTACCTGGGTCACCCCTGAGGGCGGCGGCGGTCCCAACTACCCTAATATGTAGCCCTTAGCCAGTGGTGGCGGTGAAGGCAGCCGCCAATCGACTGGCCAGAGGTTCACTGGCCTGATAATCAAGGGTTGGCAATTGTAACAATGCCAGCCCTTGCTGTTTTAATATTTCTGCAGCTTGAGCGCCATCAATAGGCGTTATTTTCAACCATCCATTTTTTCCATGTTGTTTTACCAGGTACAAGGCTTTATCCGCCAGCGCCAGGCTTTGTGCCCAGCTCCAGCCAGGTAGAGGATGTTCCACCACGCCAGCGGAGATACTGATGTTAAACGGCAGCGAGTCCAAACCTTGCCATTGCTCAGCTAATATTGCCTGCTGCAATCTGGGTAAAAAGCTGCTGCTTTGCTCTGTGGGCTCCTGGATCACCAGAAACTCTTCACCACCCCAGCGAATAACATGGTCTGACTGGCGGGTCAGTCGCTTTAACAAGGCTGCCATTTGTTTCAATAACTCATCACCTTGCTGGTGACCCAATAAATCATTAACCTGCTTAAAGTTATCTAAATCTAGTAAGATACACTGTAAAGGCCTGCCATGGCGCTGTGCGCCAGCTAACACTGCCTTTAACACTTGCTGTAAATAATGCCGGTTATTTAGCCCGGTTAGTGCATCAGTTATACTAAGCTGTTGTAATTGTTCATTTAATGCCGCCAATTGTTGATTAGCTTTATCCAATTCATGCGTGCGTCTGGCCACCATCATTTCCAACTGCGCCTGCTGACGGGCCATCCTTTGCAAGCGATAGCGGTAAAGAAAATAGACAACAGAAAACAAACCAAGCAATAAAGCCAGATACAGCCAGTAACTTTCATGCCAAAGCGCCGGTATTTTCAGCTGCTGCACACTTAACGCGCTCCACTGCTGCTCACCTTGTATTCTTACCTGCAACTCAAAACGGTATGCTCCGGCGGGGATATTGGTATAAAAAGCCTCGCGCCGATCCGTCACTTCTGTCCAGTCTCGATCATATCCTGCCAAACGATAACGAAAGACCAGCGATTGCGGCCGGTAAAAAATGGGCGAGCTAAAGGTAAAATGCAAATCCCGTTGGCCTTTAGGCAAATTGACACTGGCAGAACGGTAATAATGATTGCCTGCTTTAAGGTTTTCAATAATGGCGACTGCCACCTTGGGTTTTGTGGCTAACTCAGTGGCATTGACCGCCACCACCCCATCAAGAGTAGGTAAATACAAGTTAGCGCCCAGCAGCAAGCCTTTACTGTTACCAGCGCCATTACAGCAACGAAAGCCATCTCGTCCGGCTTCGGCAGCAAAATCATCAATAATGATCCGACTATCCAATGGCGCGCCATCCAGTGCTGTTATATTAATGCTGTAAACACCATTAAAATTGGATACCAGTAATCGGTCGGCTACCTGAGTAGCAAAAATCACATCGGCAGCGGGCAAACCTTCATCCATGGTTAACCAGCGCCAACCCGGGCCCTGTTGCACTGCTATGCCACCTTGTAATGCCCCCAAGAGCATGCGGCCATCAGCCAATTGACTGATAAAAGATATATAATGTCGCTGTACTTGTGGGTCTGCCACCCTATGCAGTTGCCCCTGCTCAATGTAAAAAGCGCCGTCAGGTGTGCCGATCCATAATCGATCATCGCTATCAACAAACAACATCCGTATTCTTTGGTTGCTAATGCCCAGCGGTTCATTCATCAGCTGTGGTACTGTCTCCCCCGGTAGAAGGCGGAATAAGCCGGCAAAAGTGGCTATCCAGATACTGCCATCTGCCGTTTGCGCTACGCCATTTATTTGTAAGTGGTCAAGCTGACTAAAGCGTTGCACTTCTTGAAAATCCGCGGATATTTTATTTAAACCACGGCGAGTACCGGCCCAAATCGCCTGATCTTTATCAATAAACAAGCTATACACCACCGGGTGAGATAAAGTGGTGCTATCTATCACCTGCAAAAAGGACTTGCCATCAAAACGGGCCAGCCCCTGATTGTAGCCCACCAATAGTTGTTGCTGGTGTTCGGCCAGCGCCCAGACAAAAGGATCAGTTAAACCTGCAGCTACGCTGAATTGCGAGGTGGCATCCGCGCGCAGCCTTAATAAGCCATGGGATTTACTGCCAAACCAGATATAGCCTTCCTGGCTGTTAAAGGCACTGACTAACCAGGGAAAGTCGCCGCTACTATCACGTACTTTGCGGCTTACCAGACGCCCCTGCTCAAAAAGCAGTATTTGCTGATAAGTCGCCACCCACAAACGTTGCTGATCTTGATGTAGCAGTAACACCTCATCATCCAGCGTAATGCCGTCCAGCTCTGCTTTGAGTAGTCTTTGGCCATCAAAGATAAACAACCCCTGAGGTGTGGCGGCCAGCAAACCCTCGTCGGTGGCCAGTAAACGGGTCATTACCTGACCACTATCAGCACTATGATAACGCTCCTGATAGTGCCCATCCCGCCAATACGCCAGATATCCCGGGCCACCAATCCACAAAGCTTCACCGTCAACCAATAACGCATTCACCGGTTTATCCGACAACGCGACCTGTTGTAATTGTTCATGCTGCCACAGGTATAAGCGATCGGCGCCGATAAACACCCGGTCACCGGGTAATTCCGCTAAGGCTTCTACCGCGCCCAGACTTCGCCCTGCCAAAGTAATTTCAGCAAAATCCAGCTGTTGACCACGAAGCAACTTATCTGAGCTACCCACCCAGACACTGCCATCGGAACTTACCAGTAAGCTGCGCAGCAAGGGGTTACTAAATAACGGCGATCTGCGGCCATCAAATACGTCAAAACGCTCACCATCAAAGCGCGCCAGCCCTCCTTCGGTGGCCAGCCACAGATAACCATCCGCATCCTGGGCGATATCCAGCACTGAGGTTTGTGGCAAGCCTTGTTGCGGACTCCACAAACGTTGATGATAGCCAGCAAATACCTCTGCCTGCAGCAGGAAACTACAGAGCAATAGACTAATAGCTGCTATGGCTGAGAAGGTCGCAAGAAGCTTAGTCAACAGGGCGTTTCCTCATTTAAACAGCTGAGCCTGTTAAGGCAAAGGCCTGCCACGGCTACTGACATAAAGTTGATACCAATGCTCTCGACTCAAATTCAGCTGCTCAGCCTGAGCGCAAGCGGCAATTCTAGCGGGATTACTGCTACCAATCACTGGTTGAATCGCCGCCGGATGGCGCAGTAACCATGCCAGTACTATCGACTCCGGGCTGCATTGGTAGCTGGCAGCCAGTTGTTTAACCAATTCAGCGGTGACCTGCTGCTGTGCATTACGTGGGCTGGCACCACTAAACACTCCTTGTGCCAGTGGCGCCCAGCTTTGCAGTTGTATGCCCTGCTGCTGACAATACTCCAGGGTACCATAACCATAATGGCTACCCCGCCGCTCGGGGTTACCCAGTAATACCCCTTCATCCAGCCAATCCAGCTCGGCCAGATTTAAAGGCAACTGATTGACCAGCAAGGGCTGACTCAACGAGTGTTGCAATAATTGCAGTTGTGCCCAGCCCATGTTAGACACACCAAAATGCCGCACCTTGCCACTGCTGTGTAAGTGCTCAAACACCGCGGCCACTTCATCCGCTTGCATTAACGGATCGGGGCGATGTAACAATAATAAATCGAGGTACTCAGTATTAAGCCGGCGCAGGCTTTGCTCAACTGAGGCTAGAATATACTCAGCAGAAAAATCATAACGCCCCACCTGCTCGTTATCGGCAAAACGTATCGCACATTTTGATTGCAGATAAATTTGCTCACGCAGTTCTGGCTGTGCCGCCAAAATGCGGCCAAATACCTGCTCAGCCTTACCAAAGGTGTAAATGTCTGCATGATCAAACAGATTAATGCCTGCCTGCAACGCTGCTTCAACTGCAGCAAAGGCATGCTGCTCATCCTGAGCCGTCAGTGGCGACTGATCCCAGCCCCCACCTAATCCCATACAACCAAATGCCAGACGACTGACATCGGGTAACGCCCTAGCTAATGGCAACGCCATATTGATCCCTCAACAGCTGAAAAGGCTATAGTACCGTCTAAGACTTGCTGCTGCCAAGTACAAGCCCTAAACTAGCCACATCTGAATAGTCATTATTAGCCTTTTATGAGCACAGCAGCAGTATTTCGATTAAATAAGTTTATCAGTGATACCGGATTTTGTTCACGCCGTCAGGCCGATCAGTTCATTGAACAAGGCAAAGTGACCGTCAATGGGGTCATCGCCACTGTAGGTGTTAAAGTGAGCAACAGTGATACCGTATTGATTGATGGCAAGCCACTGAATGCCAAACCGCAGCGGGTTTATCTGGCTTACCATAAACCGGTCGGCATCACCTGCACCACCGAGCGACATATTAAAGGCAATATTATTGATGCCATTAATTACCCACAGCGCATTTTCCCGATTGGACGCTTAGATAAGCCCTCAGAAGGGCTGATTTTTTTAACGAATGACGGCGATATGGTTAATAAGGTGCTGCGTGCTGGCAATGCCCACGAAAAAGAGTACACGGTGACGGTAAATAAGCCCATTACAGAGTATTTTATTAAAAAAATGGCCAGCGGCATTCCTATTCTGGATACGGTTACCTTGCCTTGTAAGGTAACGCAACTATCAAAAAACAGCTTTAAAATTATTTTAACGCAGGGGCTTAACCGGCAAATCCGCCGTATGACCGAATATCTGGGCTTTGAAGTCACCAAACTTAAACGCACCCGTATTATGCACATCCGCCTGGCAGAGCTTAAAGCAGGTCAATGGCGCTTATTAGATAAATACGAGCTCAGTGAGCTGGAGCAGTTGGTACAGGACTCCAGTAAAACGGCGGAGCAAACCACACATCCGCACGATCACGAGGAGTAAAGTGATGAGCCTTCAGGCCAGATATCTCGTGCCTTTACTGGCCGGCCCCTTATTGTTTTTGTTGGTAGTGCTTAATGATCCCTTATTTAGCGGTATGTCGCCTTCCGCCTGGCTACTTAGCGGCTTGACAGCCTGGATGGCGATTTGGTGGATAAGTGAAAGTGTGCCTATCCCGGTGACTTCTTTGTTGCCCATTATAGTAGTGCCCTTATTGGGGCTGGATAGCATCGGTAACATCACTGCGCCTTATGCCGATCCGCTGATATTTTTGTTTTTAGGCGGCTTTATGCTGTCTATTGCCATGGAACGCTGGAACCTGCATAAGCGTATCGCGCTGTTAACCATGCTGATGGTCGGCACTAAACCCGGGCAGCAAATTGCCGGCATTATGCTGGTGACCGCCTTTTTATCAATGTGGATGTCGAATACCGCTACCGCAGTGATGATGCTGCCAATTGCGTTATCTATTATTGCTATGCAAGAGAGCAGCGATGACCGCTTTGCCAAAGCCATGCTGTTGTCCATAGCTTACGCCGCCAGCATTGGCGGTGTGGCCACCTTAATTGGTACCCCGCCCAATGCGCTATTGGCCGCTTACTTACGCAATCAGTATCAACTGGAAATTGGCTTTGCCGAATGGATGCTATTAGGTGTGCCAGTCGCCATAGTGATGTTAATGGCTTGCTGGTACTGGTTAACTCAGCTGCACTTCAGATTTAAAGTGGATGAAGTCAGTATCAGCCGCCAGCTGTACCGGGCAAAGCTGAATGCCCTGGGACCGATACAAAGGGCTGAAATCATCGTTTTAGCGGTATTTTTACTGGCGGCAACACTGTGGATTTTCAGAGTATGGCTGAGCAAACTGACAGCTTTACCATTAAACGACACCCTGACCGCGGTATTTTGTGCCAGTTTATTATTTATCATCCCAGTGAGCTTTCGCAGCGGTCAACGGGTATTAACCTGGGAAGATTGTAGCAAGTTGCCCTGGGGTATTTTAATATTGTTCGGCGGCGGCTTAACGCTAGCAGCACAAATTCAAAAATCAGGCCTTGCCGATTACATTGCACTGCAAGTAGGAGCACTGCCGGCCATTGACCTGGTACTACTGATTGTGATTGTCACGACCATCATTATCTTTTTAACCGAAATTACCAGTAACACCGCTACCGCAGCGGCTTTTTTACCCTTGCTTGGCCCGGTGGCAGTATCACTGAATACGCCGGCGTCTATGCTGGTGATCCCAGCAGCATTGGCGGCCAGTTGTGCCTTTATGATGCCTGTGGCTACCCCGCCCAATGCCATTGTGTTTAGCTCGGGTAAATTAAAAATAGCCGATATGGTCAAGGCTGGTTTGGTGCTGAACATCGTCGCTATTGGCGTCATTACCGCAGCAGTGCTACTGATAAGCCCCTATATTTTAGATTTTTAACCGCAGCGCTCTGCGCCGCCGTTCCTGGCCAGCTGGCTTAGAAATGTCCGTAACATGACAGAAAAATGACAGCCAGGTGACGGCGCTGTCACAATAACATCATATTAGCGCGTTATAAGGGTAGCGGACTTATAACAGGGTGCTAAGCCATGACCTTACACAAAAGTATATCTAGTATTTTATTAATGCCGCTGATGTCAGTGTTATTGCTGATAAGCGGCTGCCAGCCTGCCGGCGATTTAGGCAGTCGCGATAATCCGGTGCGGCTGTACTTTACCCCTTCCGTGGATGCTGACACCATTGCCAGCAATTCCCGTGAATTTATCCGCTTTTTAGAGCAGGAAACCGGTGATTACTATGTTACCGGTATCCCCACCAGCTATATCGCCGTAGTAGAAGCCTTTGGCTCGGGCCGCGCAGATATTGGCGCGATGAACTCTTTTGGCTATCTGATGGCGCATGAGCGGTATGGTGCCACCGCACACCTGAAGATGATCCGCCACGGCGTGGAGTATTATCAGGGGCAAATCGTGGTACGCGCCGATAGCGATATTCATACGCTGCAGGATTTACAGGGCAAACGCTTTGCCTTTACCGATCCGGCGTCTACCTCTGGCTATTTTTTCCCACTTAAAATGCTGCGCGATGCCGGTATCCGTTTAGGTAATGAAACCTTTGCCATGAAACATGATGGTGTCATTACCATGGTATATCAGGGCCAAGTTGATGCTGGCTCTACGTATTATTCTGCCCCAGCAGCAGATGGCACTATTCGTGATGCCAGACAACGGGTGCTCACCCAGTTTCCGGATGTCGAGCAGAGAGTACGAATACTGGCTATTACTGAAAAAATCCCTAATGACCCCTTTGTCTTTAGAAAAGACCTACCGGTAGACATCCGTGATCGTTTTATTGCTGCAGTAAAAAAGTTTTTATCCACCGAAGAAGGCCGTGATATTTTTCGCAATATCTACAGTGTTGAAGGCCTGGTAGATGCCACAGATGCCGACTATGACCCACTGCGGGAGATGATCCGCGCCATTGAACTTGATACCAATAGGTTACTGCTGTAGGAGGCGAAAATGAGTTTATTAGTTGCTGACAAAGTCAGCAAAACTTACCCCAATGGCACTCAGGCGTTAAAGGACGTGAGTTTTAGTGTGCAGCCCGGTGAGTTTTTAGTGGTGATTGGTTTATCCGGCTCAGGAAAATCCACCTTATTGCGCTGTATTAATCAGTTACACCCGATAAGCAGTGGCGCTATCCATTTTGAACAGCATCAGCTTAACCGCTTGCAGGGTAAGGCGTTACGGCAGCAACGCAGCCGTATTGGCATGATATTTCAACAGTTTAATCTTATCCCGCGTAAAACCGTGCTGACAAATGTGCTGGCCGGTGCGCTGGCCAGTACCTCTATCGTTAAATCTCTGCTAGGGCTTTATTCAGAGCAACAAAAACAGCAAGCGATGCGTTATCTGAGCATTGTTGGGCTGGAGCATAAAGCCCATGTCCGAGCTGATAATTTATCCGGCGGTCAGCAACAACGGGTGGCGATTGCGAGGGCGCTGATGCAACAGCCGAAAATTTTACTGGCCGATGAGCCTGTGGCCAGTCTTGATCCCTCTACCTCACACTCTGTAATGAAATATCTGCAAAAAATTAATCAGGAACTCGGTGTTACCGTAATTTGTAATCTGCACTTTTTATCTCTGGTGCGCACCTATGCCAGCAGAGTCATAGCGCTGAAAGATGGTGTCATGGTGTACGAAGGTGCCCCCACTGATATTGATGAGCAATGGTTTCACACCATTTACGGTGAAGACGCTGTCGAAGTGAGTATTAATTAATGGACAAACATCTGACTGAACAACACGCGGCTCTTAACAAAGATCAGAGTAAAGAGCAGAGCAAAGCCTCGGGCAAAGCACTAAGCCAACAGCAAAGTCTGCATGCGCAGATGCCGGTACAACGCTATCGGGCCAGCATTAAAGCCTGGTGTATAGATAGTTTGCTGTGGAGTTATAGCTTTTTAGTATTATATAAATTGATGTATCAGGGCTGGTATCTGAATTTGCGTCATGTCGATTTTAGCTGGTCTGAGCCACTTTGGTGCAGCCTGGCTGGCATAGTGGTAGCCAGTGGCCTTAGCTATAGCCGTTTATCCGTGGGTAAAGCCATGACCGGCCTTATTCAGTTTAACGAGGGGCAATCGCTGTTTCGCACCCAAGCTGTACGGCTAGGTTTAGTGTTTTTGTTGCTGAGCTTTTTGGCTGGGCTGCAGGTATCACAGGTCTCAATGCAGGAGTTTTTCTCAGACAGTGGCCTGGCCGGTGCCCAACGTATTTTCTCTGCCCTGTTAAGCCCCAACCTGGCTATTTTTGAAGATGCGCTGCTCGCGGCCATTGAAACGGTTTACATGGCGTTTATTGCCACCACGCTAGCCATTCCGGTCGCCTTTGTCCTGGCATTCTTTGCTGCCCGAAACTTAATGAAGCATTCGGCGCTGAGCTTTGCTATCTATGCCATTTTGCGTTTTTTAATGAACCTGACCCGCTCTATTGAGCCTCTGGTCTGGGCAATTATATTCTCAGTATGGGTAGGCATTGGTCCCTTCTCTGGCATGTTGGCGCTGTTTTTACACTCCGTCGCCTCGTTAACCAAACTGTATTCTGAGCAAATTGAAGCCATTTCAGATGGCCCGGTAGAGGCAATGACGGCCACTGGTGCGCATCCCATTCAGGTGATCTGGTATGGTGTGGTCCCGCAAATAGTCTTGCCATACTTGTCTTACACCATTTATCGCTGGGATATTAACGTGCGCATGGCGACGGTTATCGGCTTAGTCGGCGGTGGCGGTATTGGTACTATGCTGATGCAATATCAGGGGCTGGCCCGTTGGAATGAAGTGGGTACGCTGGTGATTATGATAGCCGCCATTGTCTGGACCATGGACTATGCTTCAGCCAAAATCCGCGCACACTTAAAGTAAGCAGGTGTCGCCAGCGCTTTAGAGAATCAAAGCGCCAAATTCGTGGGGTAACAAAACAAAAAAGCCGCTTATTAAGCGGCTTTTTTGTTTAATTTGGAGCGAGTAACGAGGTTCGAACTCGTGACCTCGACCTTGGCAAGGTCGC
>NZ_DAINOE010000040.1:0-32164 GCF_036735525.1 Arsukibacterium sp.
GACGTAATAAATAAAGCGGTTTTTAAAATCGACACCATCAGGCAAGGCTTCGCCACGCTGCAACATATCGGCAATACGCTTGTGCGCCGCATCACGGCCGGTAAGCATTTTACCGCTTAATAGCACGGTTTCACCGGCCTGCCAGCTTTGTACGTCCGCTGGGGTAACGGTATCCAGATTGACCCGTCGTACCTTGGCGCCTAACTCCCAGGTGACCTGCGGCCAGTCTTCCAGTTTAGGCGGCTGAATATCAGCCGGGCCACTGCCATCTAAATGAAAATGCAAATGGCGGGTAGCGGCACAATTGGGGATCATTACCACAGGTAAAGATGCCGCATGGGTCGGCACTGATTTAATTTTGATATCCACTACTGTGGTTAAACCGCCAAGACCCTGGGCACCTATGCCCAGTTTGTTAACCTTTTCATACAGCTCCAACCGCAGTTTTTCTTCTGCTGTCTGGGCCCCTTTATCGATGAGCTGCTGAATATCAACCGGATCCATCAGGGATTCTTTGGCTAACACCGCGGCTTTCTCGGCGGTACCACCAATACCTATGCCCAGCATGCCCGGCGGACACCAGCCTGCGCCCATTTTCGGCAGCGTTTCCAGCACCCAGTCAACGATTGAATCGGACGGGTTAAGCATGGCCATCTTGGTTTTGTTTTCTGAACCACCGCCTTTAGCGGCAATCATCACTTCTACATGATGGCCGGGCACCAGATCTATATGCACCACGGCAGGCGTATTGTCTTTGGTGTTTTTACGCAACCCCGCCGGATCGGCCACTATAGACGCCCGCAGCGGATTATCCGGGTTTAAATAAGCACGGCGGGTGCCTTCATCCACCATTTGCTGCACCGTTAAATCGGTGTTATCCCATTTGACGTCCATACCCATTTTGACAAAGCAGGTCACGATACCGGTATCCTGTGGCCTTCGGCTGACATGCGTGAGTTAATCAGAATTTGCGCTATGGCATCTTTGGCCGCCTGATTTTGTTCTTTGTGGTAGGCCACTTCTAATGCCTGAATAAAATCCAGTGGATGATAATAAGAAATATATTGCAGCGCATCTTCAATGCTATCGATAAAGTCTTGCTGGCGAATCACCGTCATGCTTACCCTTCCTATAATGCCATTAGTGGCTTAACCATTAACTATTGCAACCTGTGCTGGTATGATAACGCGCATCGAAAACAGCGGCTAGCCCTTCTATGCAGCAGTACCTTATTGAGCAGGATGCACCTGACGATTTAACCGCCATTTTTGGCTTTTTTTCTGACCACCCATGGGCGATGTTGCTCGACTCGGCAGCCAGCGCGCACCCAAATAGCCGTTATCACATTATGGTGCTGCAACCTCAAGCCACACTAAGGGCCCAAGCGGGCGTAGTGACCCTGAGCGACGAGCACGGTCAACATCATTACACAGAAGATCCCTTTACGGTATTAGACTGTGCGCTAAAACGCTACTTCCCCACGCCACTTAGCAGTGATTTGCCCTTTTCTGGCGGCGCTCTGGGCTACTTTGGCTATGATTTAGGCCGCTACACCGAACGTTTGCCCGCGCTGTGCGCACAGGATATTAAGTTACCTGACATGGCCATTGGCCTGTACCGCTGGGCACTGGTGCTGGATAGCCAAAGCAAGCAATTATGGTGTGTTGATTACGATGGCCAGGCTGAGCAGCGCTGGCAAAGACTACGCCAGCTGATGGCCAAACCTTTAGTGCAAATCAACTTTAGCTTAACAGGGCCCTGGCAGGCCAATATGAGTCAGGCGCAATATGCCGAGCGCTTTGCGCAAATTCAGCAACATTTACACGCTGGCAACTGTTACCAAATTAATCTGGCACAGCGTTTTGCCGCACCTTATCAGGGCAATGAATGGCATGCCTATTTGCAGTTGCGCAAGGCCAATGCCGCGCCTTTTTCAGCCTTTATGCGCCTGCCCGAAGGCGCTATATTAAGTATTTCCCCCGAGCGTTTTTTACAGCTTAAGCAGCAAGAGGTTGAAACCAAACCGATAAAAGGCACCCGGCCGCGGCACAGAGACCCTGAGCAGGATCAGTTAGCTGCTATGCAGCTGCAACAGGCCGAAAAAGATCGGGCCGAAAACGTGATGATAGTTGATTTACTGCGCAATGACTTGGGTAAGGTGTGTCAAAGTGGCTCTGTAAAAGTGCCACAACTTTTTGCCATTGAAAGCTTTCCGGCGGTACATCATCTGGTCAGTACTGTGACCGGCACCTTGGCTGCGCACTATAGCGCGGCAGATTTACTCCGCGGCGCCTTTCCGGGCGGCTCTATCACCGGTGCGCCGAAAATCGCCGCTATGCAAATTATTGAACAGCTCGAGCCGCATTGCCGCTCAGTGTATTGCGGCGCTATTGGCTATATTAATAATAATGGTGATATGGATACTAACATCGCCATTCGTACTCTGGTGTGCAACGATGCACAAATTTATTGCTGGGCCGGCGGCGGTATCGTTGCCGACTCCGAGGTTAACAGTGAGTATCAGGAAACATTAGATAAGGTGCATAAAATTTTGCCGTTATTAGCAACCATGGCTGCAGAGCACAGCGAATGAATGCGCAATCCCTAAGCTGCCGTTTTTTGCTGCATTGCTCGCCAATAGTCACGGGCAATACCGGCATCACTCAAAGCCAAAACCCAGTAGCGGCCGCGGTGCTGGTGCCAATAGTTGATTACGGCGATAAGTTGACGGTGCTGTTTACCCAGCGTGCCTTGCACCTGAAACACCACCCGGGGCAAATCAGTTTTCCTGGCGGGCGCATAGAGTCAGGCGAAACTAGCCAGGATGCCGCGCTGCGCGAAGCAGAAGAAGAAATTGGCCTTGTGCACACTGACGTTAGCCTGCTTGGCCGCCTGCCTGAGCAAGATACCAGCACCGGTTTTGTCATTGAGCCCTGGGTTGGATTGATTCGCCCACAACACCATTTTCTGCTTCAAGCCTCTGAGGTGGCAGCAGTATTTGAAGTCCCACTGAGCCATTTTTTAACGGCCGCTAATCGTCAACATATGACACTGACTATCCAGGGCCAGCGGCGACAATTCCATGCCATGCCGTATCAGGATAAATTTATCTGGGGTGCCACCGCCGCTATCATGCATCAACTGCTACTGCACTTATCGTAAAGATTTGATTACGCAACAGCAGCTAAACACTGCTATCACGCCTATTTAGCCTTGTTCTAATAAACCCCGACCAGTTACCACACCGCTTACAGTCCTGCGCGGCTTCCGTTACAATAGCTTCATATCAATTAATTATTCTAATAGATACCCACTATGATAATCAGCGCTTTTGACATGTTTAGTATCGGCATAGGCCCATCCAGTTCGCATACCGTGGGCCCGATGCGGGCGGCAAAAAAATTTACCGACAACCTCAGCGATGCCTCGCTGCTCGATCAGGTGGCCAGTCTTAAAATCGAGCTGTTTGGCTCCTTAGGTCAAACCGGTGTCGGCCACGGAACCGGTAAAGCAGTGATTTTAGGCCTGTCCGGTTATTTACCCGAGAACATCGACCCTGATAGCGTGGATGGCCTGCTAAAACAAGTTCATGACAGCCAGCAACTCAAGCTGGCGCAGCAAAAAAATGTTAGCTTCCCGCGCGAAGGCGCCATAGTGTTTCACCGCCGCAAAACCTTAAAAGAACATTCCAACGGCATGGAGCTGCAAGCGTTTGACGCAGATAAACAGCTGTTGCTGAGCGAGGTGTATTTTTCTATTGGAGGCGGCTTTATTGTCAAAGCTGAAGACTTTGCCAAAGAAAAAGAAGCGGCCAGTCAGTTTGCGGCCAATAACCCGCCGCCTTTCCCGTTTGAGTCCGGCACTGAACTGCTGGCCTTATGTAAAGAGCATGGCTTGTCGGTATCCGGCCTGATGCTGGAAAATGAAAAAGTGCTGCGCAGCCCGGCGAAAATTGAAAGTGAACTAAACAACATCTGGCTAACCATGCGCGCTTGCATCGATCGTGGCATTAAAACCGAAGGCATCCTGCCTGGCGGCTTAAAAGTCAAACGCCGCGCGCCCGCCTTGTACAAACGCTTAATCAACGAAAAAAGCAACGATCCACTACAGGTGATGGACTGGGTGAACTTATTCGCACTGGCCGTCAATGAAGAAAACGCGGCGGGCGGCCGCGTAGTCACGGCACCTACCAATGGTGCCGCGGGCATTATTCCGGCGGTATTGATGTATTTTGATAAATTTATTCAGCCAGTCAGCCCGGAAATTGCCACCCGTTATCTGCTAACAGCTGCCGCTATTGGTATTTTATATAAGAAAAACGCCTCTATCTCCGGTGCCGAAGTTGGCTGTCAGGGTGAAGTAGGTGTCGCCTGCTCCATGGCCGCCGCAGCCCTGACCGAAATTCAGGGAGGCACGCCCTTGCATGTCGAAAATGCCGCAGAAATTGGTATGGAGCATAATCTGGGCCTGACCTGCGATCCGGTAGGTGGCTTGGTGCAAGTGCCCTGTATTGAACGCAACGCCATGGGCTCAATTAAAGCCATTAATGCCTCACGGCTGGCCTTGCGTGGCAGTGGTGATCAAAAGGTGTCGCTGGATAAAGTGATTAAAACCATGTGGGATACCGGGCGTGATATGCAAACCAAGTACAAAGAAACGTCGCGTGGCGGTTTGGCCGTTAACATTATTGAATGTTAACCCGGAGCGGGCAGCGGCTCAATCGACTCTCTGCCCTGCTCCGAGGCATCCGTTTCAGCACCTGCCTGATAACTGTTGATGATTTGCTCTGCCTGCTCACTATCTTCATCCTGCACCAGAATATTGGCAATACCCAGCGGCGCAACATCTCCCACCGCACCTTGCAGATAATGGCCGCCGACATAGGCGGCTATACCGTAAGATTGCAACATTCCCGCGACAATATGGGCTTCTAAAATATCGCTCGCTCTGAAAATGATTTTCATACAATCCTTATAAGCAGATGATCGTTGTGTTTAATGATACTGAGTATGCTTTGCCTGAATGTGCTGCTAAAAATACAGGCTATGCTATTGAACATAGCTGTTTTATCGCTTGCCAGCCATCTTTGTCAGCGAAATAGCATCCAGGCCACCACTGAGGCAGCAACACAATAAAACAGCATGGGCCACAGTGTATAACGGATGATCTCACCTTCCCGACCATTTAAATTGACTACGCTAGCGGCGGCAACCACATTGACCACACAAATCATATTGCCGGCATTAGCCCCCAGCATTTGCAGAGCCAGTACCAGGTTAGCTGGCAAATCAGCTTCCTGCGCCATTGCCTGCTGAAAACTACCAAACATTAAATTTGAAAAGGTGGCTGAGCCCGCAATAAAAGAACCCAGCGCGCCGACTAAAGGCGCCAGCGCCAACCAAGAGTCGCTTAAGTACTCGGCTGCCAGCGCAGCCAAGGCGAGTGGCATCGCCGGTAAATCTAAGGCATTTACATCTGAATGCAGGAATATCCGTACCATCGGCACCGCTGCAGCAAGCGCAATACAGGATGGTAACAGCATGATGCCACTTTGCTTAAAAGCATTACCCAGCTGCCCCCTCGACAACCGAAAGACTAACGCAGCTAACAGCGCAACCAGCATAAACACAGAGCCAGGCAGATAAAAAGGCGCCACACTGACCGTTAGCTCAGTGCCAAATATTGCTTGCCATTGCCAATTCACCCCTTGTAACCAGGCTTTGAATGGCAGCTCTGAGACACGGGTGAGCACCAGTAATAAAGCGACAACGACATAATGCAACCAGGCTTTCCAAAGCGCTATAGGTTTTGGCACGGAGATATGAACTGACTGAGTTTGAGCTAATTGGCTTTGATGAGTCTGTATGCTGAGATCTATCGCTCCGACAGGTATAGTTAGCGCAGGTTTTGGCGTTAATATTTGAAAATGCGCCGCACTACAAGTAATGGCTAATCCGATCAAGGCACCCAGTACAGAAGGAAACTCAGGCCCCAACCACCACGTAACAGCATAGGCTGGCAGTGTAAAGGCCAAACCGGATAATATCGCAAAAGGCGCCGCAGCCAAGCCATAACGCCAATTCGCCTGTTCGCAAAAAAAACGACTGTACATTAGCACCAAGATCAGCGGTAACCAGGACGCCACAAAGATATCAATACCAATCGCCGTTAAAGCGATCTGTTGTAATTCAATCGCTGTAACACCTGGTACACCTTGCGCTAAGCCCACTAAAACCGGGGTACCCACGGCGCCAAATGACACCGCTGCCGAGTCTGCAACCAAGGCTAATACCACTGCGGCGAGCGGACTAAAGCCCAACGCGACCAATAAGGGTGCCGCTATGGCGGCTGGTGTACCAAAGCCGGCAGCGCCCTCTAAAAAGCCGACAAAGAGCCAGCCTATAATCACTAGCTGCACCCGCTTATCGGCAGAAAGCTGGCTAAAGCCGGCTTTGATTACCGCCATGGCACCGCTTAAGGTCAGCACCTTTAACAGCACTATGGCCCCGAAGATAATCCAGAGAATGGTCGCTACAATAACTAGCCCTTCTGCTACTGCTGCAGCAAGTTGCAGAAATGACATCTGCCATACCCAATAGGCCAGCACAGTACTGATTAATAAGCTTAATGGCATCGCCTGCCGGGCTGGCAGGCGACATAACACCAGAAGGATAAACACACTGAACAGCGGCATAGCCGCTGTCAGAAATTGCCAAAGGGTCACTAAGTGCCTATTTTAGTATAGATTCCGTATTATTTAGCTTAACGGCACTTTTCCCGCTAAACAATGCTTTTATATCTTCTAAAATAACATAGAGTGCAGGGATCAATATTAGAGTAATGACAGTAGCAAACAAAATACCAAAGGCTAACGAGACGGCCATGGGTATAACAATTTTTGCCTGTAAGCTACGCTCTAACACTATGGGTGCCAAGCCCACAAAGGTGGTTAAAGAAGTAAGCAGAATAGCACGGAACCGCTGGGTGCCCGCCTCTACGACGGCTTGCTTGATCGCCACCCCCTGAGCCCTTGCCCGGTTAACAAAATCGACCATAATCAGACTGTCGTTAACCACAACCCCTGCCAGCGCCACTAAGCCAAACACCGACATAATGCTCATGCTTAATCCAAGCAACATATGGCCTATAACCGCACCAATTAAGCCAAAGGGAATGACACTCATAATAATTAATGGCTGCGCATAGGATTTCAGCGGAATAGCCATCAACGCAAAAATACAGAACAGCGCAAACACCGCGGCTTTCATTAGATCTTGCCGTGCATCAATTTCATCCTGGCTAGCCCCATCTAATTGCCCTGTTACCCCAGGATAGTTCTGCTCAATTTCTTTTAACGCGGTGCGGCGCAACTCGGCAACGACTTTCCCAGGCTCAATCAGTGATTTATCGGCAGAGGCGGTAATAGTCACCGCTCGTTGCCCATTCACCCGAGTAATAGCGCTAAAGCTCGGCTGCAGCGTATAGGTAGCCACTTGCGAGAACGGGACTTCACCGCCATTGGCGGTACGGACCCGCAAGTTCTCTAAATCACCTAAAGACCGACGCTCTTCCAGTGGATAGCGCACCATCACCCGCACTTCCTCGCCACCACGTTGCACCCGCTGCGCTTCGGCACCAAAGAAACCAAAACGTACCTGACGGGCCAGATCCGAGAGTGTAATACCCAGCAGATCTGCTTCCGGCTTTAAGGCCAACACAATTTCGTCATTACCGCCGCGCAGGTTGTCTTCAATATCAAATACCCCTTCGTAAGCCGCTAAACGTTGCTTTAAATCTTCTGCCGCGGCCTGTAGCTGCGGTAAATCGCGGCCACGTAATTGCAGCGCAATATCAGAGCCACCACCAAAGGTAGAATTATTCACTCTAAAGGTTTTTAAACCAGGAATATCCGGAATTTGCTCGCGCCACAGGCGGGCTATTTCGAAGCTATCGACTTCGCGCCCTTCACTTTTATCAAGCTCAACCACTAAGTTGCCAGAAGTATCACTGTTTAAAAATACCAAGCGATGTTTCACCACCACATCTTCACCGGCAGCTAGCAATTGTTGATCAACCCGCATTAAGGCCGCTTCAATTTCCTGAATAGCTAACACTGTTGCTTCATTCGACGCGCCTTCTTCCATCTGGACACTGGCCTGCATAAAATCACTAGGCACATCCGGGAAAAATACCCAGCGGACAAAACCGGCGGATAACACACCAAACATCAAGATCAATAGCGCAAAAAATATTGACATGGTGACATAACGAAACTCAATACAACGTTCAACAAAAGGCCGGTAACGATTATGAATAAAGCTAAATAATACCCGCGATACCGCACCGCGCACCCGCTTTAAGGTGTTACTACCAAAGCGCCCTAAAGCATAAACGCCACCTTTATCTGGATTCCAGGGTTTGGTATCCATATTGGCAATGTGGGTTGGTAAAATTAGTTTGGATTCAACTATTGAAAATACCAGACACAAGATCACAACCCAGGCGATAGAGCCCCAAATAGCGGATTGCGCGCCACCAACCAGTAACATCGGCACAAAAGCAGCTATGGTAGTTAACACCCCAAAAGTGGCGGGCATGGCCACTTTTTTTGCGCCGGCAATAACGGCATCTGTAGATTTGCCGCGCTTTTCAATTTCACTGTAGGCACTTTCACCGATGATAATGGCATCGTCCACCACTATCCCCAGCACCAATATAAATCCAAATAAACTGATCATATTGATAGACACGCCAAAGAACGGTAATGGCAGTAGCGCCAGGGCACCCAGAAAACAGATAGGGATCCCAACCATAACCCAGAACGCCACCCGGAATTCTAAAAATAAGGTCAGTGCCAAAAGTACCAAAATAACCCCATAAAACAGGTTACTGGTCATTAGATCTAAACGGCCTTGCAGGTAATAGCTGGAGTCCCCCCAATAATCTAAGGTAATAGTGGACGGTAATGCTTCGCGTTTTTTTTCAATATATTTTTTTACGGTATTCGCAATACGTAAGGTATCATCTTCACCTACAGCATCAATTCTAATAGAAACACTATTTTCACCATTAAAGGTCGCTAAGCGTGCGCGCTCGATAAAGCCATCTGTGACGCTGGCAATATCACCTAACATTAAGCGAGTACCGTCAGCATTGCGCAACAACACTATGTTAGCAAAATCATCCTCATAATAAGCTTGCCCTTTAGTACGCAGTAAAATATTGCCACTTTCAGAGCGAATCGAGCCACCGGGTAAATCAACTGAGCTACCACGAATAGCACTGACAATTTGATCAAAGGTTAAGCCATATTCTCTTAATCTGTGCTCAGGGATCTCAATGGAAATTTCGTAATTCCTGGCGGCAACTACGTCAACTTTACTCACCCCTGGAAGGGTTTTAATCTCATCTCGGATACTTTTCGCCAGCTCTTTTAAACTCTGCTCCGATGCTGGGCCATAAAGTGATAACCACATCACGTTACTTTGGAAACGAACACGGTACACCACCGGACGCTCCGTTTGCTCGGGCAAAGTGGAAATAGAATTAACCTGGGTTTTTATTTCTTCCATCACCTCAGAAATATTATAACCAGAACTAATTTCTAAATTTACAGTAGCCAGTCCCTCTACTGCGGTAGAGCGGATGCGTTTAATGCCATTCACGCCCCGGACACTTTCTTCGATTTTGTCGATAACGCCAGTTTCGACTTCTTGCGGTGCAGCACCTAAGTAAGGTACCCGTACCGTCACCACCTCTGTTTCAATTTCTGGAAAAGTTTGCTTTTTTATGGTTAATACTGAACCCAAACCTGCTAGCAATAACACCACCATTAATAAATTGGCGGCAACGCTGTTACGCGCGAACCAAGCAATAATGCCTTTGTTGGTATCCATAATTATTACCCTTCCAACTCATCAGGTTTCTGTGAAACATTGTCAGGTGCTGCAGTCTCGGCGGGTAACGCCTCGCCCTCGCCAGGTAATCTGACAAGAGTCCCCGCCAGAGGATTTGTGACTGGTGAGGTAACTAAGCGATCACCAGTTTCAAATCCGGCCTTAATATAGGCGTAGCGGGTATCTGCTCTATCTAATGATACCGTGCGAAATTGCAGAAAATTATCCGAATCAACAATCAGTAATTGATTGCCCGGTTTCAATAAATGCCGGGGAACTTTGACTACCTGGTTTGCCGCAATACCGCTAATCTCAGCTTGTACAAAGCGACCAAATTGTAACGGTATAGCATGCCCATTGCGCTGGTAAGGATCAATAATCTCCGCCACAGCATAAATCACCCGGCTACGCTCGTCTAAAACCCCTTCCGTTCGCACAATGCTTGCCTGCCAGCTCTGAGATTGGCCAGCCACGATTGCGGTCAAGACCACAGGAACAGGTTTTAAGATTGAAGCTTGCTGTGGTAAAAAACCAAAATCAGTATCTGAGAGAGGTAAACGCACTTCCGCCACGTCAGTTCCCAGAATAACCCCAAGCTGACTACCACGGCTAATAAACTGTCCCAGGTTTGCGGTTCTACTACCGACCATGCCAGCATAAGGTGCGCGGATTTCAGTGCGACTTAAATCGCGTCGAGCCCTTTCCAAATCTGCTTCTTTAGACTGCACATTAGCCAAGGCACTGGCCAATTGTGGTTGACGTAACCCCAATGCCGGGGCTTTACCTTCGGTAAAAGAACGCCACTCTGCTTCTGCAACCCTAACACGTGCTTTTTCTTCTTCTAATTGTGCCTTAGCCCCCGCCAGCGCAGCCTCTGAGGCTTTTACCGCAGTTAGATAATCAGCTTGTTCTACCTGAACCAATAAATCGCCCTGTTGAAAAAAACCACCCGCAACGAACTGCTCCGATACCGCGACTATGCGGCCATTAACCTCAGAAATGAGCGTAGTTTCTAATTTAGGACTTACTGTGCCTTGTGAAGCAATGCGATAAATAAAATTTTCTGCTTGTAACAGCTCTGCATTAACCAGCAAGGGTAACCTCTGCTGCTCTACTTTTGCCGGCGCCTTTCGCAAACCTGACATACTGCTTGCTACTACCACTGCGCCAACCAGAATTAGGATGGGTAAACCAATTTTCACAAATCTTGATGCCATAACCTAGCCTTGTTTTAATCAAATAATTTTGCTTATTACATTCTAACTGCTACAGGCCCAGATGTAGTCGTTTGTCTGTTAATCTTTGTATCAGTATTCCTGTTTCAAACTTGTATTAGTTGTAACATGTCAGACCTTCACTGAATATGACATTTAAGTTCAAAGATTGCTTTATAAGGCTTTAGCACCTCACACGGCTTGTTAACTTTGTTGTTTTTCAAATTCTTTATCGGCCTTCAAATAGTCTGTAAAAGATATATTTTGTTACAAACAAAAGGTTAGGTAAAAGACAGTTAAAGCATTGACCGCAAAACTATCCTCCTTTTATTGCTGTTCGCAAGCTCTGATAGATATCTTTTAACTGGAACCAGCCATTTTTTCAGTGGACGATTAAAATTATTGCATGCTGCTTTTTTAAGCATTGGCAAAGTATTCAGTTTCGGTTAGGGTAATAAGGTACCCAATAAATTGTGGGTACCCCCCATGTCGCAACAGGAGTTAGCAATGAGCATTAGTAAGCAGTATTTGAAAACCAAACCCGCTTGCAAAGTGACCTTTAAGCTGACAGCTGAAAGCCTGCCAGCTGCTACACAGGTTGCTTTGTTAGGGGAATTTAATAATTGGGATCCCGAGGCCGTTGTGATGAAAAAGAGTAAAAGTGGTGATTTTAGTGCCAGTATTACTCTACCTAAAGACAGCGAATTTCAATTTCGCTACCTGGTGGACGGTGGCACCTGGCTTAATGATGACGAAGCGGATGCTTACCTGCCCTCGCCATTATCGTACGATCATAATTCGGTGATCCGCTTGTAAAGTTGTATTTGTAAAAACGGGGCCAAAAGCCCCGTTTTTTTTGCTTAACTACAACTCAACATTGTTCCAGCACTAAACAGCCTACCGAATAACCGGCGCCAAAAGAGCATAAAATGGCCTTATCTCCGGTTTTTAACCCTTGTTTATTCAGGTGAAATGCAATTATCGACCCGGCGGAAGCGGTATTGGCATAAGTATCGAGCACCAAAGGCGCCTCAGCAGGCTCAGGATCGCGGCCTAATATTTTTTTTGCGGCAAAAATATTCATATTGATATTAGCCTGATGCAACCACAACCGTTTTAAATCAGCAGCGGTCACGTCTTGTGCTGCCATTTCATCCTGAATCACTTCTGCTACCAGTGGTAACAATTCTTTAAATACTTTGCGGCCCTGTTGTTTAAAAAAGGCTACTTCCGGATCCGGCTCACTAAAACAGTGCTCAGTGTAATTGACATCGCAACGAATATTATTAGAAAACTGGGTTTTTAAGCGCATGCCCATTATTCTGAACGCCAAAGGACTGCTGCAGCTACTTTGCGCTTCGATAATAGTAGCAGTACAGACATCACCAAAAATAAAATGGCTGTCACGACTGCGATAATTCACCTGTGGAGAGGCAAATTCAGGATTAACCACCAACACCACCCGCGCTGTGCCGCCACGTATCGCATTGACTGCATTACTGATAGCAAAGGTCGCTGATGAACAAGCGACATTCATATCATACGCATAACCCGTTGCCCCCAGTAATTGCTGCAACTCAATGGCCAGCGCCGGATAAGGCCGCTGCATGTTTGATGCGGCGCATATAATCAGATCGACATCAGCAGCCGTTTTACCGGCTTGCTGCAAAGCTTCCTTTGCGGCATGCAAAGCCATTTCTACCATTTCTGGAGCTTGTTGTTCATCTCGGCGGTCAAACACTGGGCGCATAATCGCGGGATCTAAAATGCCTACTTTATACAACACATGACGGGATTTAATTCCTGAGGCTTTTTCGATAAATTCACAGCTGGAGTAGTCCAGCGCGTCCATCTGTCCATCAGCAATTTCTTGTGCATATTGCTGGTTAAACTGATCAACATATTGATTAAAGCTGTTGACTAACTCTTCATTGCTGATGGTTGCGGCCGGGGTAAACAGACCGGAGCCACTGATCACTACGTTTTCCATGCAGATTACCTTGTCATAAATCGACGTTATTTGGTGATATCACCTTATTTTTGCAAAGTATAACGTAAAAGAGCAGGCATTTTCGTCTGTTTTTAACGGGCAAGTGTTGAAACAGTATTAAAATAAGGGGTTAATCAACCTGTTGTTCAGCCAGGAAACAGCCAACAAGCTGTACAGTGAGTGTTAGGCTACGCCATAATACTTAAGGAGTGGCCAGCCTGATGATGGTGTTGTCCATGAATTCTTCTTTGCGACGGGAACTATTTCTGCCTAATGCGTTTATATCTGTGTTTGCTACTACTTATCACTATGCCTGTATCAGCTAAGAATCAATTTCGGCTGCAAGGCTTGAGTAATGAACTTGAAAAAAACGTCTTAATATACCTGCAACGTTTCAATCCGGCCGAAATTTCTACCTCATTACGTTTTCAGGCACGGGTTGAACAAGACATTCTCACTGCCATGCAAGCCTTGGGCTATTACCACAGTGAGGTTCGCTTTACTTTGGTACCTCAGCGCAATGGCACCCTATTACAAATTGATGTTACAGCGGGTGAACCGGTGCGTATCGCCACTGCGGATATTCTGCTTAATGGTGAAGCAGCAGAGGATCCGGATTTTATAGTACTACTGCAGCAACAGGCGCCGAAAATTCAGCAGATTGTGCATCAGGGACGTTATGATAATTTTAAAAGTGCCTTACAAAGCCTGGCCTTGCGCAAAGGCTATTTTGATGCAAACTTCAGTCTGGCTCGTTTGGAGATAGCACCTGATTTGAATCAAGCCTTTGTGCATCTGCATTTTAATTCCGGCCCGCGTTACCGCTTCGGTGCAGTGACCTTTAGCGGCCAACAAATTGATAGTCGCAGATTACAATCTCTGGTGCCGTTTAAAGTCGGTGATCCCTATCTGGCCAGCCAACTCGGCGAGTTTAATCAAGCGCTGGCGAATACCGATTGGTTTTCATCTATCCTGATTGAAGGCGATGATAGCCAGCTCGATCAGCAAATTTTGCCTATTGATGTGCAATTAGCACCACGTAAACGCAACAGCATCGAAACCGGTATTGGCTATTCAGATGATGTAAAAGGCCGCTTTAAACTAAACTGGGTCAAGCCCTGGTTAAATAATCGTGGCCACAGCTTGCAGATGAATCTGGCACTCTCAGCAGCAGAGCAACAAATTGAAAGTAGTTATAAAATGCCTCTGGTAAATGCAGCCACCGATTTTTATCAGTTTCAATATGCTTTTGGGCTTAAAGACTACAGTCGTCAGCAAGGGATACGCTCTAAGATTTCTAACCTGGCCGCTGAACGTCATTGGCTGCTAAAAAATCAGTGGTATAGGACAGTCTCTGTTCGCTTGCTATATGAAGAAACCACCGAATTAGAACAACAAAATAGCAGTAATATTCTGATGCCCGGCATAAGTTATAACCGTTTACGCCAGGCAGCCGGCTATATGCCACGCTCGGCCGATCGCTTGCTGTTAGCGGTCGAGGTGTCAGATAAAATGTGGGGCTCGGATGCGAATTTTGTCAGGGTAAGGGGCCGTGCCGGCTGGATCGGTAGTGTAGGCGAAGATCATCGCCTTGTTACCCGCCTCGATGCAGGTGCAGTGGTCGGCGAGTCATTAAAAGATTTACCATTAAGCCTGCGGTTTTTTGCCGGAGGTGATAATAAATTGCGCGGATATGGCTATGAATCCCTACCGATACTGGAAGACCCTTTATCGTTGGCCGGTGGTCGCTATATGGCCACCACCTCGCTGGAATACCAGTACCGGGTACGCGGCAATTGGTGGCTGGCCACCTTCGCCGATTATGGCGGTGCCTGGAATGACAAAGTCGACTTTAAACGAGGCCTGGGCATAGGGGTGCGTTGGGGCTCACCTGTTGGCCCTATCCGATTGGATTTTGCCTGGGGTTTAGACAGTGGTGAGCGCAAAGCCTTTCAGCTGCATTTTTCTCTGGGGCCTGAGCTGTGATCAAAGACATTACCCTGAGCACCTTAAAATGGCTTAACTGGACAGTACTATTACCGCTGTTAACCGCGCTATTGATAAGCCTGTTTTTATTATTCAGCCAGACAGGCTTGTGGATGAGTTTATATCTGGCCGAACGTTATGTGCCGCAATTGCAGGTTGAAAAAAGCAGTGGCAGCCTGCTCGGTGGATTTCATTTGCAACAGCTTGCATACCAGGATAAAAATCTGCAACTGCAGCTTGAACACCTTATTTTTGAACCTAAGCTACGTTGTGCCTTTACCTTGCAACTATGCATTAATGAGTTAACGCTGGATGGCTTGGTGCTCAATCTGAGTTTAGAACCAAGTGAAGCAGTCACCCCAGCAGCAAGTAGGAGCTTAGCCCCTTTACCAAGTGCAGCCGCCCCAGTTGGCCTGCCCTTTCCGGCCAGCATAGCACGTTTGCAGCTGAATAATATCCAGCTACAACTTGGCGAAAATCAGATCAGCTGGCAGTCTTTTCACACTGAGTTTAGTGGCTGGGGCAGCCGGCTCCAGCTGGATAACAGCCAGTTGCAGCAACTTAAGCTGCAGTTAGCCGAGAGTGAACACACTTCTGACAAAGAGGCCTTTAGCTATCAGGCACCAGAGATCAATCTGCCAGCCATCCCCCTAACGGTCATGTTAAATCAACTGGCAATCAGCGATATCAAGGTGATACAGGGAGATAAGCTGCAACAGCTGGAGCAGCTTGATTTCAGTCTGCAACTGACGCCTCGGGAGCTGCGCGTATTTGATCTTCTGTTACGTCATCAGATGGCGCAGCTGCAAGGACAGGCCACACTGCAGCTAAGCCCTGACATCCCGTTGACTGCCTTATTCGAAGCAGAAATGACCGACACTGAACTGGCAGGCTTGCTGTTAAAGCTACAGTTAGACGGTAGTTTACGCCAACTCAACCTGCAACTGGACAGCAGCCAGCTTATTGCCGCCCAGCTACAAGGCCAGTTACAGCTACTTAGCGATAATTTACCTTTTGAGTTCAACCTCAGCGCCGCAGCGTTGCAATGGCCACTGCAAGGCAAGCCCGAACTAGAATTACAACAATCGTCACTGCAAGTCTCAGGCAACCTGCAGCAGCAAGGATTTGAGCTCAGTAGTAAACTACAGATGCCATCGACGCCAGAGATAGCCATCAACAGTCGTGGCCTGTTTACCTTAGCCAGCAGCACACTGGATTTACAATACTATCAGTTAGCGTTGCTCGGTGGTGAAATTAGCGGAAAGGCTCAGGCTTCAGTTAGTGCCAACCCCAGCTGGCAGACGAACCTTAGCATCAAACAGTTACAACCTGGTTTATTCTGGCCTGATTATGAAGGCCGACTGTCTGGCCAACTGCAACATCAGGGCGCCCTGACAGCAGATGGGCAGATAAATTTAAACTTTCCAGTCATTGCCCTACAGGGCCTGTTACGAGACTACCCGCTTGAGCTAAATGGCGATCTAAGGCTAATTGCTGATAGCGCCTTTAACGAATTTGCTATGACCACCGACAGAATGCAACTGCAGCATGGTGACAATAGGGTTGTGTTACAAGGCAGTCTTGACCAGCATTGGCAGATAACAGCCAACTTAGCTATTCCTGAGCTCGGTCACAGCCTGGCAGGGATAGCAGGTCAGGTTAATGGCACAATTGCCTTAAGCGGCCTGCAACGACAGCCCTTCATGGACATTCAGTTGCAGGCGCAACAACTGACGATGGTCGATGCCGCCTTGCAACAACTCGACCTCAGTGGCCAACTGTCGCTGACGGAACAACTGGAAGTAAACCTGGTCATTGATGCCAGTGGTGGTGAATATCAGACATATCAGCTACAACAATTGACTCTGGCGCTCAGCGGCAACGAGCAGACGCATCAGTTGAGCCTGGCACTCGATAGCAGCGAGGGGCAAGTTGAATTAGCACTCGACGCAGGTTTAAGGCAGCGAGAGCATTGGCAGGCGCAAATTCAACGCGCTACTATCACCAGTGTGCTAGGGCAATGGCAGCTGGCAGAGCCTTTTGCTATAAATGCTATTTTGAGCACCGCAGAGTTAGAACTGGCAACACATTGCTGGCTTAATGCCCCCACTAGCTTATGCTTTACAGAGCCGGCACTTTTATCAGCCACCACCGCCGCAATTAGCCTGCAGCTAACCCAATTTGAGCTGGCTATGCTGGAGCCCTTTGTACCCTACCAAAGCCAGATTAGCGGCAAAATGGATGCGACTTTTAATACCCGCTGGCAAAGTGGCCAATTGCCTCAGCTGCGACTGGCTGTTAATGGCAGTGCGGGGCAATTACTTTACCAACTGGACGCACCTGTTATAGTCCCCTGGCAACAATGGCAACTGAATACCGAACTGCAAGATGAGCATACCCGGGCAAAGCCATCGCTTGAAGTGCCAGATCCCCTACTGCAAAGTGAGTTAATCATCGATTTTAACCCGCAAAGCCAACTGAAAGTAACGGCCAATATTGGACAGTTACTCAGTGACGACCGGCAATTATCAGCTCAACTACGTCTAAATCAATTTACTTTGGACTTCTTAAAACCCCTGATAGATGAATTTAGTGAGTTACAAGGTGAACTGAGCAGCGATATACGTCTCAGTGGCTCCCTGCTAAACCCTATGGTAGAGGGCGAGGCCAGTTTGCAGGGTTTTAGACTCAAAGGCAAACTGGCACCAGCTGATATCGATCACGCTGATATTTTTCTGCGTTTCAAAGGTGAACATGCACAACTGGATGGGCAGTTACGAACACCTGAGGGTGAACTCGCCCTGACTGGCTCTGCTGATTGGCAGGATTTGAATGCCTGGCAAGCCTCCATTCGCCTTACCGGCGATGAACTGCGCATGCAAGTGCCGAATGCGCAGTTGCGGGTAAAGCCAGATCTGACGATTAATGCCAGCCCTGTGTTGTTGAGCGTTAGTGGTAGTATCCATATTCCCAGCGCCGATATCAATATAGACAGTCTGCCACAAAATGCGGTGTCCTTAACGTCCGATTTAGTATTGCTTGATGAAGAATTACAACCTTTAAGTACCGAACAGGTGATGGCTGTGCCATTGCAATTAGATTTGCGACTGCATTTAGGACAGAGGGTGAGATTATCCGCTTTTGGCCTGAAAACCCGCTTAACAGGTGAACTGCGTGTGCAACAACAGGCGCAGCAAAGTCAGCCCCGAGTTAATGGCGAGGTAGTGCTGGTCGATGGCACGTTCCGCTCATATGGCCAGGACTTACTTATTCGTCATGGCAAAATGACATTCAGTGGCCCAGCTGAACAGCCTTTTTTGTCCGTAGAAGCTATCCGAAATCCGGCCAATATGGAAGATGATGTCATCGCTGGCATTCGGGTAACAGGTCAGGCCGATGAGCCACAAATCATCATATTTTCAGAACCGGCTAAGGCGCAAGCCAATGCGTTATCTTATCTGCTGATGGGGCGTGATTTGGACAGTCGGTCTGGTAGTGCTGCCAACGCTATTACCACCAGTCTGATTGGCCTCAGTATTGCTCAAAGCGGTAAGGTGCTGGGTGAAATTGGTGAAGCCTTTGGGGTGAGGGATCTGACGTTGGATACCGAGGGCGCGGGTGATGCCTCGCAAGTCACCGTCAGCGGCTATCTCACCCGCAACCTGCAATTAAAATATGGTATTGGTATCTTCGAGCCTATTGGTCAGTTTACTTTGCGTTACAGGCTGTTACGTAGCCTGTACTTAGAAGCCGTATCCGGTGTCGATAATGCGGTAGACTTGCTCTACAAATTTGAGTTTGATTAGTTGTTATCAGCTTGCAGCAGCCAGTGCTGATAACGGCCAAGCAATAAATAAGGTTCCTGCTGATTGTAGGCCATTTCCAGTTCCAGCAATTGCGGGTAATGGCTCTGCTGTAGACGCCTGTCCCGCAAATAATCATGAAAACAGCGCACACCGGTTTTACTTAATATGGCTAAGCCATTTTGACTGCACCACTGTTCAACCTGCTCAGGCAAGATAGGATTTTGCGGACTTAAACTAACAGTTTTTTTTACCTGTAAGCCTGCTTGCACATAATCAAAGTTACCATACAAAATATTGCTAAACCTTTTGGCATGTACATTATAAAACATCAGCGATAACACCCCGCCCGGCAGTAATAAACTGCGCAACTGCACAATTGCCTCAGCGGGATCAGCCAACCATTCCAATACCGCATGACATAACACCAATGCATAACGCTCTGGCCGTAAAGCCAATTGCTGCAGGCTTAATTGAGCCAGGCTAACCTGTGCCATTAACTGACGCGCCTGAACTTGCTGCTCTGCTAATGCCAGCATATCAGCTGAAATATCCGTTAACAGCAACTGATGCCCGCGCTCAGCCAGTTGCAAAGCTATTTGTCCCTGCCCCCCCCCCACATCGAGGATATGACAAGGGGCGGACAACAGCGCTAACCCGTTTAAATCACGCATCAGCACGGCTTGTCGCAGCTGACCTTTACTACTTTGATAAATATTACGCTGAAATTTAGCCGCAATGCTGTCAAAATTGCGATCAGACTTATTCGTCATAGTGTTCACTTATCATGGATGTGTTAAAAACCTTGTTATTACCCTTGCCAATACTGATGTTACTGTTAGCTATCAGCCTGTGGTTTTGTTGGCGTGAAAAGCCAGGGGCCCGCTGGCTAACCAGCATGAGTATACTGTTACTCTGGTTAGCCAGTATTAGTCCGGTAAGCGACAGACTGGCCGCTCCTCTGGAGCTTAAACACCCTGCTTACCGTCAGGCAGCCGCAGTAGATAATATCATGGTACTGGGTTGTCGCCACCAAAGTTACCCGCATCTGCCACTGAGTAGCCAACTGGAGCTCTGCTCATTAGCCCGGCTGCAAGCAGCGGTTGCTATCTGGCATCAGCATCCGTCGTCCAGGTTATGGTTAAGTGGCGAAATAAGTGGTCAGCAAAGCGCCCATACCGATATTATGCGCCAGGTCGCTGTATCGCTTGGCGTTAAACCTGAGCAAATCAGCACGCTAGCGCAGGTCTACAATACGCAACAAGAAGCTGCTGCCTTAGCGCCACTGATCGTAGATCAACGCAATGTATTAGTCACATCTGCGATGCATATGCCCAGGGCATATGCATGGTTTGGCTATTATGGTGCACAGGTGCAGGCTGCCCCTACTCACTTCCAGATTCGCTATCCATTAGCGCAATTTACTGCCAGCAGGTTGCTCCCTAACCCCAGCGCCTTACAAACCCTGCACTATGCCTGGTATGAGCACCTGGCTATAGCTCAGCAAAGACTGGCGATTTGGTGGGATGCTGAAAACCCTTAAGCAGGATTCGCAATATCAATAAAATGCACATCCAGCTGTCCTTGGCCGGCCAGCCATTCGCCCAGCGCTTTTATACCATAACGCTCTGTGGCATGGTGGCCGGCAGCAATAAAGTGAATACCCAGCTCACGTGCACTATGAATGGTTTGCTCTGAGACCTCGCCGGTAATAAATAACTGGGCACCGGCAGTGGCTGCCTGTTCAATATAATTCTGGCCGCCACCGGTACACCAGGCAACACGACTAATCTCACCAATACCGCCATCCTCGGCCAGCACAGTGCGCCCCAGCAGCTGACTAACTAATGCCGTACACTGCGCAAGGGTTTTTGCTGCACTAAAGTGCCCTTGCATCAGTACTCCCTCTGGCGAAACGTTTGCAACTGGCTGCATCTGCTCTAATTGCAGCATCTTACCCAGCTGAGCATTGTTGCCCAGTTGCGGATGCACATCCAAGGGTAAGTGATAGGCAATTAAATTAATGTCATGCTGCAATAGCGCTTTTAAACGACGATGCTTGATGCCGGTCACTACCGGATTTTCATTTTTCCAGAAATAGCCATGGTGCACTAAAATCGCGTCCGCCTGCTGCGCAATAGCAGCGTCAATTAATGCCTGGCTGGCGGTCACCCCTGTAACGATGCGCTGAATATGCGTTTTGCCCTCTACTTGTAAACCATTTGGGCAATAATCGGCTATGCGCTCGGCATTTAACGTCTGGTGTAACAACGCCAGCAATTCATCACGGCTTATCATCGGGCATCTCCAAAGTTTTCTGTTTAAAGGCTAACTAGCTTGTTTTTAGTTGGTTTATTCTATCCTAATTAAGAAAAAACCCGGCAAATTTGTGTCCGCCTTATAAAATGTTGTATAAAGAGCAAGCAACGAAGCATAATTAGTCACAGGTACGATACGAATGAGCAAACTGGACAAAGATCAGGTCATCACAGAATTTACCGCTGCCTATACAGCAGCCTTTGGTAAAGCACCGGTAATAGAGCAAAAACCAGGCTGGTTTAGCGTAGATGGTGGTAAAAATATTCGCTTAGCCGAGCTGGCTGAACTGGGTGCCAGCTATAGCAAAACAGCTACTGCCAAGCCTGCAACCGCTAAAACGGCCGCTGCCAAACCCGCCGCAACTAAAACACCGGTTAAAAAATCGCCTGCCGCAGCTAAACCGAATAAAGCCGCCGCCGCAGCGTTTTGGGCTGCAAAAGTGGGCAACCCCAAACAACGTCCGCCACGTGGCAGTCGCTAACTAACATCAGGCTTTACGAACTAGCCCGAACAACACCGCCGATCATTCTGCCCGGCGGTTTTTAGCTTCTATCCACTGCCCCATGTACTTAGTACTGCGATAGGCATGGCTACGAAGCATCACCCCGGTAAAATTAGCGGCTCTTAACGCGTCAATTTGCTGCAACCCATCACTCAGGCGTTGCCAAACCAAATCAGCGTTATCTGCAGAAAAACGTTGCTGCAAAATAGCCAGCCCTTGCTGTTGTGCCTGCTGCCAACGTTGTGGGTCTTGATACAAGCTAATAGCTGCTGCAGCAATGTCAACGCTACTATTGGCTACTATCCCCGCCCAGCCTGTGGCAATCGTCATGCCTTCAACGCCAATATCAGTGCTGATGCTGGGGGTACCTGCTTGCATCGCATCGAGCAATTTGCCTTTTAAGCCCGCACCAAAAGCTAAGGGTGCCAGACAAATTCTGGCCTCAGTTAATACCTGCAGCGCATCTGCGGCCCAGCCCTTAACTAAAAACCCCTGAGCAGCATTGTGTAAGGCTGTCGCTTTAGGCGGCGGATATGCACCATAAATATGCAGCTCAGCCTTGGGCATGAGCTGCCTTATTTGCGGCCATATCTCTTGCTTTAACCACAGTACGGCCTGCCAGTTAGGTGCATGCCTGAAATTCCCAATGGCGACAAAATGCTGGCGTTGCTCAAAAGCAACATAATTATCAGGAAGTTCGGACAACCAGAAAGGACAATAACAGAGCAACATGGCCGGAACTTGAAAATGCTGCTGCAGCAATTGCATTTCAAATTCAGAAATCACTAAAGTCAGATCGCAGCGGTAAATTGCCGCAATTTCCCGTACTGCCAGATCAGAGTTTAAAGCAGCACTATCTAACGCTTTAGCCGCTTTAAAACAGTGTTCCCGGGCTTGGCGTAAGGCATGACAATCTTCCATATCCAAAATGCGCATCGCTTGCGGGCAGGCCTGCTCTACCCGCCAGCCAAATTGCTCTTCGAGCATAAAACGGTCAAATAACACGGCAGTTGGGTTGATCCCGGCCAACCAAAGCTGGAAACTGTCATCATTCAGCGCGACTTGCTGCTCTGTGACACCCCAATCTGTTAAGGTAAAACGGTGTGGACTAAGCTGAGCACTGCTGGCAAAAATCACTTGCCAGCCTTTATCCAGATATAACCGGATTAAACTTAGCATGCGACTGCCGGCAGCAGACGAGCAAGGCTCCGGCCAGACGTACCCCAATATCACCAATGTAGACATATTACTTCCCCGGTTTTCAGCCCGGTATTGTAGCTGGCAACGACTAAATAATCAGCTTTTCAGCTACTTTGCTGAAGCCATTTTAAAAAAGGTGTAGCATAGGGCGATTAAATGATTAAGTGGCTAACATGAACACAAGCAGTCGCTATACCGCTTTTGAAGAGCAGTTACACGCGCTAACCCATGGCATTGGTGCTCTGTTAAGCATTGTCGCGTTGCTGTTAATGCTTAAACTCAGTATCAGTCATGCTGATAATTGGCATATATTCAGTTCAATTATCTATGGCAGCAGTCTTATTCTGTTGTATAGCAGTTCAGCGCTTTACCACAGTATTCATCAACCGCGGATAAAGTATCGTTTGCGCCAACTGGATCATGCCGCCATATTCATTCTGATCGCCGGCACCTACACCCCTTTCACCCTGATCAGCTTACGCAATGACTGGGGCTTGTATTTATTTGGGTTGATTTGGCTGATTGCCATTATAGGTGTGCTTTTAGAATTGGTGACTGGCCTAAAATATAAAAAAATCTCCTTGGCGCTGTATCTTGGCCTCGGCTGGATAGTAGTCGTGGCTATTAAGCCGATGCTGGCCAATGTCAATAGCACGGCCATGTGGTTATTGCTGGCTGGTGGCCTGTCTTATTCAGGCGGCGTGCTATTTTATACTTGGAAAAGCCTTTACCTGCATCATGTTATCTGGCATTTGTTTGTATTGGGTGGCAGCGTACTGCATTTTTTGGCTATTTATTGCTACGTGCTAAACTAAACCAGAAACAGCTTCCTTGTCCCTCTATACTGCTAAAACCGATTTTACCCTGATGGCTATCAATTATATTTTTGCTGATAGCCAAGCCCAGCCCAGTACCCTCTTTATTGCGGCTGTCAGACGCATCCGCCTGGCTGAAAGTGCTAAAAATATGTTGTTGAAAGTTCGCTGCAATGCCGCTGCCCTGATCAATCACACTCAAAGTCACCCAAGACTCATCCGCCGTTAACGCCAACTCTACTTTGCCACCCGCATGTGAAAACTTCACCGCGTTCGACATTAAATTATCCAGCACCTGCCTTATGCGCATGGCATCGGCATAAACCATAAAACGGCTTTGCTGTGGCTGATAGTACAGTTTTACATTGAATTTTGCCGCATAGCCGGCCATATCCTGCATGGCATCCAGCGCCAGCTGCTGTAAATCCAGATTGCTGCATGACAAGGTAAACTTCCCGGCTGCAAACTTTTGTAAATCTAACAAGTCGTTGATCAAGTGCGATAAACGTTCGGCATTTTTTAAGGCTGTATCCAGCATCTGTTGTTGCACATCAGGTTTGTTGGCCAGAACACCTTGCGCTAATAAGCCGACCGCACCGCGAATGGCAGTAAGGGGGGTACGCAGCTCATGGCTCACGGTGGCAATAAACTGATCTTTCAGTTTATCCAGCCGGGTCAGCTCTTTGTTTTTCAGTGCCAGTTGCTCAAGACTTGTTTCCAGTTGATGACTTCGCAACGACAACGTTGCGGAGCTTTCCTGCAGCGCCTGAGTGCGTTCATTGACTTTGGTTTCCAGTAACAACTGGTTTTTTACTTTATCATCTACCGCTACCTGCAATAAGCGATTGACCTGGCGGATATGTTTCAGTCGGTAAAGGTGCCCGATATACAACAACAACAACAACATAATGCCTGCCAACAGCTGCACCCAACGTTTTTGCCACCAATGAGGTAAAACCAGCAGGCTGACAACCTGTTGCGGTTCACTGAACACCCCATGATTGTTAGATGCCTTTAGCCACAACTGATATTTACCTGGGGCTAAATTAGCGTAAAACGCACTATTTTGTTGGCCAACATCAAGCCAAGTGGCATCAAAACCCTCTAATTGATATTTAAATCGGTTCACGGAAGGATCTTGATAATCTAAGGCACTAAATTCAAAACGAATACTGCGATCCGTTGGGGCCACACGAACCGTTTTCCAGGGCGCAGCAAAAGGCTTTAGCTGTCGGTGCTGATGATCAATGTATAAGCGTGTTAGCACGGCTCCGGGCTGCCGGCTGTTGCTTTCAAGATCTGCTAAATCAATGCTGATTAAACCCTGCACACTACCCAGATACAATTGGTTGTCATAAATATCAATAGCCTTGGAATTTAATTCTGTTGCGACCATGCCGTCACGTTGGTTGAAAGTCACAAATTGTGGTTTCTGCAGCGCTCCCACACTTAGGCCTTTGATGGTGGATACATACAATTGTTGCTCAGCAATATGCGCACCAAGGATGCGTAAGTCTGGTAAACCCGATTGAAGTCCAAGTAATTGGCTATCTTGGGTATCTTGCTGATAAAGCAACAATCCTTGCTCAGTACATACAACTAAGGTCGTCGCATAAGTGGTGAGGCAGTTAATATGTTCTGAAGGCAAAACTAAGCCGGTGCCGCTGCCATTTTTACGTTTAGAATACTGCTCAATCGCGCCATTGTTCAGTGAAATTTTAAACAAGCCAGAATATCGACTACCCACCCAAAGTTGCTGATATTCATCCAGCGCTAAGGCTTGCACCGTATCACCTGAATGCTGCAACCCTATATCCGCCAACCAATGCTGAACCTCATTTGATGCAGGATCCCAACGAATAACGCCTCGCCCCCACAAACCCAAATAAAAAACATCATCATTATCAATTAATAATTCACGAACATTGCGGTTGGCCAATCCCAGCAATTCAAAGGGCAAATCTACCTGTTTTATTTCATTCCCCACCAAGGCCATTAAACCACTGTCGGTAGCCAAATACAGTTGGCCTTGGCTTGATGTCGACATGGCGTTAATTCTGCCGGGTAAAGACATTATGCTCAGCGCTTTATTCTGGAGATCTGCTCGATATAATCTATCTGCCGAACCCAGCCACAACAGCTGGTTCAGTCGATGAATAACCCAAACAGAAAAAGATAATTCACGCTCGTTAAATTGAACAAGATCAGATAATTGCAGAAAATGACTACCGGCAAAGCGGCTGCGAAACAATCCGCTATCGTTGGTGGTAATCCACAACACCCCTGAACGATCTAGCAAAAAGTTACGAACATTTAAATCAGGCAGCAAACTGTCCTGATCGTCGAATAATTGGTAGCGACGCTCTTCTCGATTCAGTTGTAGCACGCCCGTGTAGCTGGCCACCAACAATCGATTATCGCTCAATGGTAAAAAACGATTGATAATACGCTGCTGTCCATCAGCAGCTATGGCGTCTATTAATTGAAATTCAGAGGTCTCAGAGTCATAAAAGTAGACGCCTTGACGGCTACCAACCCAGATATTATTTCCTTCAGGCCATAATGCTCTGACTTCATTAAGCCGACTTAACGGCGGCGCATCATCATGTAAAGGCAATACATTTATAGCATCATTAGCCTCATCGAAACGAATTAAACCAGCTGAAGATCCAAACCAGATAACGCCATCTAACGTTTGGGCTAAACTCCAGATCCTAGGTTCAGTGGTTGATGACAAAATGTCTTTTAAAGGCAATTTTTTTATCTGATCATCAGCAGTAATAATACTGATGCCTTGCGTGGTGCCTACCCATAATCGTTGTTGTTGATCTTCTATTAAGAATTGTACCTGATTACCTGCCAAGCCCTGTTCCATGGTAAATCGTTGTAATTTTCCATCATGGTTATTTAGCCGGGAAAGACCAAAACCCCAGGTACTAATCCAAAGGTTGCCTTTGCTGTCATGTAAAACTGTGCCAACATCCGCTTGATAACCAGCCGCCAATTCTTGTTCGTTAAGTACCGCAAAGGCTTCAAACTGGTAACCATCATAACGCAGCAAACCTGAAGTGCCGGCCCCAAGCCAGATAAAGCCTTCATTATCTTGCACTAAACTAAAAACAGTCGAGCTGGGTAAGCCTTCATCAATCCCTAAACGGTTAATTTGGCCAAAACTTTGTGCATAGCTGTTTACATCGCTGAACAGGGAAATCAGCAACCAACATATCACCTGCAACAAGGGATGTTTCATGTACAGAATGTCCTTATAACTTGCGGTTTTAGGGCTAAAGCTTACTAAGCTTTACACTAAGCTAAAAACTAATTACTGGCTAACACTTTCTATGGCCATAACATTCTTTTAGAATCAGTAGCAATAAATTACCCAGCCGTATTATGGAGAATCACATGTCAGCAGTACAACACAGTCGTTTACTTATTCTGGGATCAGGCCCCGCAGGCTACACCGCAGCAGTGTATGCCGCCCGAGCTAACCTTGAGCCAGTACTGATTACCGGTATGCAACAAGGTGGCCAGCTAACTACAACGACTGAAGTCGAAAACTGGCCAGGCGATGCCCACGGCTTAACCGGCCCGGCGTTAATGGAACGCATGAAGCTGCACGCCGAAACCTTTAATACCCAAATCGTGTTCGACCATATTCATACTGTGGATTTAAAGCAACGCCCTTTCCTGCTGACCGGCGATAACGCCCAGTATAGCTGTGATGCATTAATCATTTGTACTGGTGCTTCAGCAAAATATCTGGGGCTGCCCTCTGAGCAAGCTTTCAGTGGCCGTGGTGTCTCAGCCTGTGCCACTTGCGATGGTTTTTTCTATCGTAATCATAAGGTTGCTGTGATTGGCGGCGGTAATACTGCCGTAGAAGAAGCGCTATACCTGTCAAATATTGCTGCCGAAGTACATCTGGTACACCGCCGCGATAGCTTTAAAGCCGAAAAAATTCTGGTTGACCGTTTAATGGCTAAAGTGGCCAGCGGTAATATCATTCTGCACACGCACCGCGAGCTGGAAGAAGTGGTTGGCGATGACATGGGCGTCACCGGTGTCCGGTTAAAATCCACCAAGGGTGAAGCCTTAACCGAGTTGGCGCTGCAGGGGGTGTTTATTGCTATCGGTCACTCACCCAATACCGATATTTTTAAAGGTCAGCTGGACATGAATGGCGGTTATTTAAAGGTACAGAGCGGCACTGAAGGCAATGCCACCCAAACCAGTATTGAAGGCGTTTTTGCCGCAGGTGATGTGTCAGATCATATCTACCGTCAGGCGATTACTTCTGCCGGTACCGGCTGTATGGCAGCCTTAGATGCCGAACGTTATCTGGATGCGTTGGCCAAATAAGTCATGGCACTGACCTTGCCAGTGCTTGAGAGTGAGCTTTGGTTCCCGCCGGTAAACCAGGCATTAACTGAACCTGATGGTTTACTGGCTTTTGGCGGGGATTTATCACTACCCCGCTTGCAACTGGCCTATTACAGTGGCATTTTTCCATGGTTTAGCCGTGGTGATCCGCTGCTATGGTGGAGCCCATCCATACGTGCCCTGTTTGCCCCTGGCCAGTTACAGCTAAACCGCACCCTTAACAAACAGTTAAGACGCGATAGCCTGACTTTTAGTATCAATAAGGCTTTTCAGCAAGTGGTACTTAATTGCGCCGCGCCGCGTCCGGCTCAGCCCGACACCTGGATACTGCCTCCGATGCAGCAGGCGTACTACCAGCTGCATCAGGCCGGGCTGGCGCACAGTATTGAAGTGTGGCAGCAACAAGCGTTAATAGGCGGCCTCTATGGTGTCTTGGTAGGCGGTGTGTTTTGTGGTGAATCGATGTTTTACAAAAAGCCCAATGCCGCCAAATTTGCCCTGGTGTTATTACAGCAACATCTGGCCAGTTACGCACCCGGCTGGATTGATTGCCAGATGCCGAATGACTTTTTAATGCAAATGGGGGCCACGACGCTGCCACGCGAGGAGTATCTGAGTTTATTGCAACAACAGCGTAAGCTGCAGCCACCTACTGCTCATTGGCAACAGCAAACATTGCAACTCAGCTGCTGACACGCAGCAATACAATAGCCATTTCCGGCAAATTTAAGCAGACATTGGCGGTTAATTCAGGGACGATAGCACTCATTTGCTTAAAAAAGCGCTTGTTGCTTTACTTATCGGCGTGATTTCGGCACAATCTGCGCAGTTTTTTTAAGGTTCACCCCAAATTTATAGAGGCGAGTACGCTGAATGGCGAAAGAAGACGTAATTGAAATGCAAGGTACCATTTTGGATACCTTACCTAATACCATGTTTAAAGTTGAACTGGAAAATGGTCACGTTGTGATCGCCCATATTTCAGGCAAAATGCGCAAAAACTATATCCGCATTCTGACCGGTGACAAGGTAACAGTTGAACTGACACCTTACGATCTGAGTAAAGGCCGCATCGTATTTCGCCAACGTTAAGCTGCTGCCCATAGCGGCATGAAGCATAACGATAACCCGGCCTTAGCCGGGTTTTTTATGTTAAAGATGGCTGTAAGCCGCGCGTAGCGCTGTCGTTAATCTAACAGCGCCAATTCCTGATGACTTTGATAACTGAATACCAGTTTGTCCTCAGCCACGTCCACTTTGACATCGCCACCCGAGATCAGCTGACCAAACAGAATTTCGTTGGCCAGAGGCTTTTTCAGTTGCTCCTGAATCACCCTTGCCATTGGTCTGGCACCCATTGCCTGATCATAACCCCGCTCTGCCAACCACTGCCTTGCGGTACTGCTCAGCTCCAGTGATACCTGTTTTTTATCCAGTTGCACCTGTAAATCACAGATAAACTTATCGACGATTTGCAGAATAATCTCCAGATCCAGATGTTTAAACCAGATAATACCATCTAAGCGGTTGCGGAATTCCGGACTAAAAGTACGGTTAATCTCGCTTAACGCATCATGACTGTGATCTTGCTGTTTAAAGCCAATGGTTTTACGAATGGTTTCCTGCACCCCGGCATTAGTGGTCATCACTAATACCACATTGCGAAAATCGATTTTACGACCATTGTTGTCCGTTAAAGTGCCGTGGTCCATCACCTGCAACAAAATGTTGTATATATCAGAGTGGGCTTTTTCTATTTCGTCCAAAAGCACCACAGAATAAGGATGTTTTGACACAGCATCGGTTAATAAACCACCTTGTTCAAAACCAACATAACCCGGAGGAGCACCAATTAATCGGCTGATAGCATGCCGCTCCATGTACTCAGACATATCAAAGCGCAGCAGCTCGACACCCATTACCTTAGCCAGCTGCTTGGTCACTTCGGTTTTACCGACACCGGTTGGCCCGGCAAATAAGAAGTTACCTATTGGCTTTTCTTCATTGCCAAGGCCGGAGCGTGATAAACGAATAGCAGCGGTCAGCACATCTATCGGTTCATTCTGGCCAAACACCACCAGTTTCAGGTTACGATCCAAATTGGCTAATACTTCTTTATCGGATGCTGATACTGATTTTTCCGGAATACGTGCCATTTTGGCGATGACATGCTCAATTTCCGCCACATTAATCACTTTTTTGCGTTTGGAAGCCGGTAACAAGCGCTGGCTGGCGCCGGCTTCATCAATCACATCTATGGCTTTATCTGGCAAATGACGTTCGTTGATATATTTCGCCGATAACTCTGCTGCAGCCCGCAAGGCTTTTTGGGTGTAGCGTACGTTATGATGCTCTTCATAACGCTCTTTTAAGCCAATTAAAATGCGGGTGGTGTCTTCAACGCTTGGCTCACTGACATCAATTTTCTGGAAACGGCGTACCAACGCCGTGTCTTTTTCAAAGATACTTTTAAATTCCTGATAGGTGGTAGAACCCATACAACGTAAGCGTCCACTGGACAGCAGCGGTTTTATCAGATTTGATGCATCCATCACGCCACCAGAGGCAGCTCCGGCACCAATGACGGTATGAATTTCATCGATAAATAAAATAGAGTCTTTTTCTTTTTCCAGCTCTTTTAACAGCGATTTTAAGCGTTTCTCAAAATCACCTCGATATTTAGTGCCAGCCAGCAAGGCGCCCATATCCAGCGCATAAATGGTAGCATTGGCAATCACCTCAGGTACCTGCTGCTGCACGATACGATACGCCAGCCCCTCGGCAATCGCCGTTTTACCTACCCCAGCTTCACCGACCAGTAAGGGGTTATTCTTTTTACGCCGGCATAATACCTGTAAAGCGCGCTCTACTTCTGTATCTCGGCCAATTAACGGGTCAATCAAGCCATTTTTAGCCTGAGTATTTAAATTGGAGGTAAAATTTTCCAAATATTTATGTTCATCGGTTAAACCTTCGGTCAGCTCTTCAGTTGCATGTTCATCATGCTGCTCAAGCTTTTCGGTTTTGGTGACACCATGAGAAATAAAGTTCACTACATCCAGGCGGCTGATATCAATTTTTTTCAACAAGTATACCGCTTGCGATTCCTGCTCGGAGAAAATCGCGACCAACACATTAGCACCGGTCACTTCTGACTTACCCGAAGACTGCACATGAAACACAGCCCGCTGCAATACCCGTTGAAAGCCCAGTGTTGGCTGGGTATCACGCTCCACTTCGCCATCAGGTAACACCGGCGTCGTAGAGTCGATAAAACTGGCCAGTTCCAGGCGAAGTTTTTCAATGTTCGCACCACAGGATTTTAATGCATCGCCCGCAGCCGGATTATCAAGCAGCGCCAGCAGCAAATGCTCCACCGTCATATACTCATGACGACGCTCACGCGCAAATCTGAAAGCCAAATTCAGCGTTAACTCAAGATCTTTATTTAACATAAACTACTCCTAATCCACCTGAGTTATTACGACAAGACAAAACCGGTTCATCATTAAGCACGCTCCATAGTACATAGCAGAGGGTGCTGATGTTCTTTAGCATACTGACTTACCTGCTGCACCTTAGTTTCAGCAATTTCTGAGGTAAATACGCCGCATACCGCCCGGCCCTCATAATGCACTTTAAGCATGATCTCACTGGCTTTTTCGTACTGCATATTAAAAAACCTGGCCAAAACATCGATCACAAAATCCATCGGTGTATAGTCATCATTGTGTAAAATCACCTTATACATCGGTGGCGGCGAGACTTTTTGCCGGGTTAGTTCTGCTAAATCGTCAAATTGTACGTTCGAATCTTTATTACCGCTCATAAACTATAGCCACGCATATGCTATCCATCAAAGACATTCAGATTAATTATTAGTAAACAATTAGCATTATTTTTGCAAATAGCTTGACTGTCTGCTCAAATTATCTACAGTAGATATGGGGGTATGCTTATCCCCCGTCGAATTAACACTAGCATACAGAATATAGCTAACTTAGAGAAGGAAGTAAGTAGTATGGCTACCGGTAAAGTAAAATGGTTCAATAATGC
>NZ_DAINOE010000041.1:0-19065 GCF_036735525.1 Arsukibacterium sp.
AGGCTCATTTTCAGCCGTTTTCAGTTTCTGGTAGAAGCCCTGGTAAAAGTTATCCAGTTCTTGTTGCCATTGCAACTGACCTTTGGCAATGTCATCAAGCTTTAACTCCATATTTGCTGTAAAATCATAACTCAATAAGTCATCGAAGTTTTCAACAAGCCGATCAGTGACTATTTCGCCCATTTTTTCCGCGTAAAAGCGTTTATTATCAACCCTGACATAGCCACGCTCCTGAATGGTCGAAATGATGGCAGCATAGGTAGATGGGCGACCGATACCGCGTTTTTCCAGCTCTTTTACTAAGCTGGCCTCACTAAAACGCGCCGGTGGCTTGGTGAAGTGTTGGGCGCTGTCCAGCGATTGCAGCGCTAAGATTTCACCGGTTTTCACATCCGGCAGCTCAGCATCTTCTTCTTGCTTACGCGTCATCGCTGGCTGCACCCGGGTCCAGCCGTCAAATTTCAGCACCCGACCTTTAGCTTTTAACTCAAAATCGCCTGCTACCACAACTATAGTGGACACATCATATTGCGCCGCGGGCATCTGACAGGCGACAAACTGCCGCCAAATTAACTCATACAATTTACGGGCATCAGCTTCCATCTCACCAAGAGCACTGGCAAGCACATTAACATCAGAGGGTCTGACCGCTTCGTGTGCTTCTTGAGCACCGGCTTTGCTACCATAGGCAATAGCTTGCTCTGGCAGGTAGGCCTTACCAAAATGGCTGGCAATATACTCCCGGCAACTGGCTACCGCTTCACTGCTGAGGTTAGTTGAGTCGGTACGCATATAGGTAATATGGCCGGCTTCGTAAAGGCGTTGTGCCAGCATCATGGTTTTTTTAACACCATAACCCAAGCGGGTACTGGCCGCCTGTTGCAAGGTAGAAGTAATAAATGGCGCTTGCGGCTTACTGCTGCTCGGCTTGTCTTCACGCTCCTGCACCACAAAGCTGGCTTGTTGTAGCTTGTTATAGGCCGCATCGGCTTCTGCTTTGTTAACGGGTTTAAACGCTTTGCCGAGCTCACGACTTACCGCTAACTGCAGTGGCAACTGCTTTGCGGTATGAGTATGAGCATCCAATGTCCAATACTCTTCCGGGACAAAGGCTTTAATTTCGCGCTCACGTTCAACCACTAAACGTACTGCTACCGATTGCACCCGACCGGCAGACAAGCCCCGGGCCACCTTTTTCCACAACAAAGGGGAGACCATAAAACCCACCACCCGATCTAAGAAACGGCGGGCTTGCTGGGCATTAACCTGATCCTGATTGACATCACCGGGGTGTTCAAAAGCATTGCTGATAGCGTTTTTAGTGATTTCGTTAAATACTACCCGCTTAAACTTACTATCATCACCACCAATAATTTGCTGTAAATGCCAGGCAATAGCTTCTCCCTCACGGTCTAAGTCGGTTGCCAGATAAACGGTATCCGCTTTGTCGGCCAGGGCTTTTAATTCCTTTACCACTTTTTCTTTGCCAGGCAAAATTTCGTATCGCGCTTTCCAGCAGTGCACTGGATCTATGCCCATACGATCGACTAACGCCTGATATTCTTTTTGTTCTTTACTGAGCGTTTTATTGGCGCTGCGATCTTTATCTTTGGAGCTGCTGGTTGGCAGATCACGGATATGCCCGACACTGGACTTCACTACAAAATCTTTACCAAGATATTTATTGATCGTTTTCGCTTTTGCCGGTGATTCGACTATTACTAGTGATTTCGCCATCTTATTCCCGATAACCCTTAATGTCGGCACCCATTATGGCGCCCTTTTTTAACGTATATCCGTAAACCGCAGTTGTGACAAGTGAATAAACTCATTATTATGCCAGACAGCTCATTTTTTTGAGCTGTCTGGCTAATCACTAACCAGAACAGAATGAAGCCTATATAAAGCAAGCGGCCGCAATAATAACAAAAATAGAGCCCTTCAAACCAAAGGATATAAAGCAAAAATGAAGTATTTTGAAGCAAATTTCGATGGTCTGGTAGGACCAACCCATAACTATGCCGGCTTATCCGTCGGTAATGTTGCCTCGTTATCTAATGCCAAAAACAGCTCCAGTCCAAAGCAGGCGGCCAAGCAAGGTCTGCAAAAGATGAAAGCACTGCATGATCTTGGCATGGTGCAAGGGGTATTAGCGCCACAAGAGCGCCCTGATGTCTATACGCTACGTCGTCTTGGTTTTACTGGTTCAGACTCAGAAGTGATCAGTAAAGCGGCCAAACAGGCTCCTGCGGTGTTTCGTGCGGTATGCTCAGCGTCCAGTATGTGGACCGCCAATGCCGCGACTATTTCACCCAGCGCCGATACGGCCGATGGCAAGGTGCATTTTACCCCTGCCAATTTAACCAATAAGTTTCACCGCTCGCTAGAGCCGCAAACTACTGGTCGTATTTTACAGGCCATGTTTGCTAACCCGGAACACTTTGCTCACCATCAACATCTGCCTGATAATGATCACTTTGGCGATGAAGGCGCAGCCAACCATACCCGGCTTTGCGCTGATTACGGCAAGCGTGGCGTTGAGCTGTTCGTGTTCGGTCGTTATGCCTTTGATCAAAACAAACCCGCGCCAAAACGCTTTCCAGCCCGTCATACCCTTGAAGCCTGTGAAGCCGTTGCCCGTTTACACGGTTTGAGCGATGAGCATGTTGTGTACATGCAGCAAAACCCGGATGTGATTGATCAAGGCGTATTCCATAACGATGTGATTGCGGTAGGTAACCAAAATGTGCTGTTTTACCATCAGCAAGCCTTTGTAGACAGCCAGGCTAAACTAGCCGAACTAAAACAAAAATTTGGTAATCAATCTGAGTTATTCCTGATTGAAGTAAAAGATCAGGAAGTCAGCGTTCAGGAAGCCATCAAAACTTATCTGTTCAATACGCAGGTTATTACCCTGAGTAACGGCGAGATGGCGATTATTGCCCCGACAGAATGTCAGGACAGCCCCAGTGTTTCTGCTTATCTGGCTGAGCTGACGGGTCGCGGTACGCCAATCAAAAATGTGCACTACTACGATGTAAAACAAAGCATGCGTAACGGCGGCGGCCCGGCGTGTCTGCGTTTACGGATTGCGTTGAGCGAACAGGAGCGCCAGGCGGTTAATCCAAACGTGCTGATGAATGAGCAGTTGTTTGCCACTCTTAATAACTGGGTAGACAAACATTACCGGGATGAAATTTCAGAAGCAGATTTGGCCGATCCGCAATTGTTGCAAGAATCACGTACCGCGCTTGATGAGCTGACTCAATTATTAAAACTGGGGTCGGTGTATCAGTTCCAACGTTAAGCATATCAGCGACTACACGATTTACTGAAACAAAATATAAACAACAACGAATAAAAAAGGGAGCATTAAGCTCCCTTTTTGTTTAGTGCAATATTAATCAGAAAGTATCAGCACAATTGGCTGAAGCACCAAAGGGGTTACGGGCCGGGGTTGCAGCTTTCACAGTGACGTACGAAGATGGATAACTTAATACGTACTTTCTTGAACTACGATTCTCAGTACCAGAGGCAAAAGCCGATACTGAAATATTAACATGAGTCCATGCTGCAAAATCAGCAGGATAAGTTAACTTAAATTCGGCCACACCAGAGCTATCAGTGGTTACTTGCTGCGGCACCGATACCACATTACCCGGGGTAAGCGAACCATCGTTATTAAAATCTTCACCCGGGTCAAGCACACCGTTTAGGTTAGCATCTTCGTTTTGACAACGTACGCTTTCCTGAGGGGCCCAGAACTCAAACTCTTCAGGATTGGGAACCATCACCCAAATGCCTTTCGAGTATGCCCACTCGTTAGCTTCAGGAGCTGCGGTGTCTTGCGGATTAACAGGCGTTACAGCAACATTGAGTACCTGATTTGCCACAGGGTTACCTGATGCATCAGTAACAATAACCGAAAAGGCTTTGCGGAATATAGTAGAAGATGGCACTTCTACGGTATTACCAGTACCAAAACGGAAGAATAAGGTTCTTTGGCCAACAGACAAGGTAGTGCTACCACTCTGACCGTCAACATTAGCAGTGATCAATACTTCATTAGCGCCCGTGGCAGCGGTAGCAGTATAGATAGTAGAGGCAATGCCCTGAGAATTAGTGATACCACTAGCAGGATTTAACGTGCCACCTGCAGAGCCGCTCAGTACAAAGCTGACAGTTTTGTTCTTAACCGGATTATTATTGGCGTCCCTTACCACAGCCCGAACAGAACTTTGTTCGTTAACACCTAATTGACTTGGAGAGGCTTGTACTTCTACAGCAGCAACAGAGTTAGCGACATACTCCAAAAGAAGTTGAGCACCAATCAGATCCTCTTCTTCACCCGCGCTGGCACTAATAGTTACCAGACCGGCACTGGCTGATTGAACAAATACTGTCGCTTCGCCATCAGCATCAGTATTCACCATAACATCGGTTTGTCCGGCTATGGGTGTAGCTTCATCTGCAAAAACGATGCCGCGAGTAACCACAAAACTAACCGGTTGATTTGCCTGAGCCACACCGTCTTTAGACCACCGAACCGTCACTGCAGAAGGCGTATTCAACATGACTTCCTGTGAAACTTCACTGTCAACAAAAGAGAACTCATCAGCGCTGACATTTACTGTCGCAACTTGAGTCAAGCCGAGCCCTGATACAGACACAGTGTCAACACCACTATTGGTTGCGGTATATGTTACTTCAGCCTGTCCGACACTATTAGTTTGCAATGAAGTTGCGCTTAATGAATTACCAAGGGCAGAAGAAATGCTCAAGGGTTGATTTGCAAGCGCATTACCATCAAAGTCCCGCAATAAAATACTCACCGTACGACTGGCACCTACGACCAAAGCGCCCGGCGCTGAAATGTCAATAGAAGTTCCAACAACATTCACCGTCAACTGCTCTGATCGGTCGCCAACCTGAGCATTAACAACTATGGAGCGTACAGCTGGGTTGATTTGAGATTTTAACACTGCAGAAGCTATGCCATCAGCCGCTGTCACGGCATTAACAATTTCAAGTTCTCCACCCAACGCACCTGCAGGACTGGTAGAGAAAGCCACTGGGACACCCGCCAATAACACGTTACGTGTGTCTTTAACTATGGCATATAACTCTACTTTGTCAGTAGCGCCACTACCCAGTTGAAGTTTATTCGCCAGCAACGTCAGAGAACCGATTGTGACATCAACCTGATCTCCACCATCACCTGCAGAACTAAAGCCAATGGCTCTGGATACAGAACCAGCATCCGCACCTGCAGGTGCAAAGGTGGCGGTGATTTCACCCGCACCGCTCTTGGTACCAACCAGAATACCAATAATGGCGACCCCTTCAGCATTTGTCAGAGCGGTTCCTGCGGCATTATTGAAAGAGGCCAGGCCAGCATCACTTAAATTAAAAGTAATCAGCCTATTTGCCACACTACCGTTGTTGGTAGCGCTTAACGTTGCCGTCAGTGTTAATGGTGTTGCTTGCGACAGATTGGTAGACGCTACACCACTTTGCTGAGTTAACTGCAAGGTGAGTGAAAAGACAGGGGTTATGGTACCACCACCGTCACCACCGCCACCATCCATGGTGCCACCGCCGCCGCAAGCAGCTAATGTCATTAGAAGTAATGCAACCAGTAGTTGCCGGATGTTTTGCATGGAGACTCTCCCTAGCTATTTTTATATATAGTTTTTGTTAATTCTGCATCTTAAACCATTAATTATCCAGACGTCACAGCTATTTTTAAAAAAAATTTCTGCTGTACTGCCTTTCAGTACCACAAACTGATAGGCTAAGCCACTATTCTCACCCTAAATTATCTGAAGTCTTATGGCAAATTCACATAAACTTGGCCTGACGGCCCGAATTGTAATAGGCATGGTAGCTGGCTTAGTAGTTGGCTTCCTGTTCAAATTCCTGCTTGCTGAACAGGACGAACGGCATCTACTGTTATTTGGTATGGCGCTGCCTTTGAAAGCTTTTTTTGTTGACGGTATTTTTCACATTGGTGGCGAAATATTTATTGCCAGCTTAAAAATGTTAGTCGTTCCCTTAGTCTTTGTGTCGCTGGTTTGCGGTACCTGCTCACTATCCGACACCAGCAAGCTGGGTCGTTTAGGAGGTAAAGCAATTGGTCTTTATCTGGTAACAACCGCTATTGCCATTTCACTCGCTATTGGTTTTGCCTTGTTGTTTACTCCTGGCGCAGGGGTCAACATGGTTGCCGATCAAACCTATGATGTCAGTCAGGCACCTACCCTGGCTCAGGTTTTTATTAACATCTTCCCCAGTAACCCCATTGAGTCTATGGCCAAAGGCAATATGCTGCAGATAATTGTGTTTGCAGTGTTATTTGGTTTGGCGATTGCGCTTTCTGGCAAAGCCGGGGAGCGACTGGCGGCCATGTTCAGTGATCTGAATGAGGTAATCATGAAATTGGTGACCTTATTGATGAATCTGGCTCCTTATGGGGTGTTTTTCCTGATGGCCAAGCTATTTTCTACAATGGGTGATTATGAAACTATCATAAGCTTGGGCAAATATTTTAGTGTGGTGTTGGGTGTATTACTCTTGCATGGGCTGGTGAGCTACCCGATCTTGTTAAAAGCACTATCTGGCTTAAACCCATGGGTCTTTATGTTAAAAATGCGCGATGCGGCGCTATTTGGTTTTAGTACCTCCAGCAGCAATGCCACCATACCAGTGACGTTAGAAACGGTGAACAATAAAATGGGGGTGAAAAACAGCATCAGCTCTTTTACCGTGCCATTAGGTGCCACGATTAACATGGATGGCACTGCCATTATGCAAGGCGTAGCAACCGTCTTTATTGCCCAGGTGTTCCTGGTTGATCTAACGCTAACTGACTTTTTAATGGTGATCCTAACCGCTACACTGGCGTCTATCGGTACTGCTGGGGTACCAGGTGTTGGATTAATTATGTTAGCCATGGTATTACAGCAAGTTGGCTTACCGGTAGAGGGCATAGCGCTGATTATCGGTGTAGATCGCTTATTGGATATGACCCGCACAGCGGTGAATGTTACTGGTGATGCCATGGTGTCTTGTATCGTTGCTAAAAGCGAAGGAGAGTTGGATCAGGCCATATTTAATGACCCCAAAGCAGGATTAAAACAAGAGGATATAGACTTTCATCACCTGCGTTAATTAGCGGATATTTCATATAAAAACACAGCGGGCACAGAGTTATGCCCGCTGCAGTTTCAGCTTAAAACCAACGGCTGCTATCACTTAATTTTTGCCAGACTGCTGAGCACAACTCTGCACTTCCCTGACCGATTTTTTCGGCTAACCCTTTTGGCTGCTTAAAGCTAAATGCCACTATATGGGCACGCTCCAACGCTGATAACAGGTAATCATCACTGGTCTGAAGTTTATCAATTAATTTAAGATCCAACGCCTGATAACCAAACCAATGCTCTCCGGTCGCGACTTGTTCAATGTCAAGCTGAGGTCGCTGATGACTGACAAACTGTTTAAATAACTGGTGGGTATCTTCCAGCTCTTGTTGAAACTTTTGCCGGCCCTTGTCGGTGTTCTCACCAAATAAAGTCACTGTGCGTTTAAATTCGCCAGCAGTAAATTGTTCAAAATCAACATTATGCTGTTTAAGCACTTTGTTAAAATTGGGCAACTGGGCAATCACTCCAATAGAGCCAATAATGGCAAATGGCGCGGCCAGAATTTTTTCGGCGACGCAGGCCATCATATAACCACCACTGGCCGCAACCTTATCTACCGCTACGGTTAAAGGTATTCCCGCTTGTTTCAATCGGGTCAGCTGCGAGGCAGCTAAGCCATAACCATGCACCACTCCACCACCGCTCTCCAATTTTAACAACACTTCATCTTGTGCTGTGGCCACGCCCAGAATAGCTGTGACTTCTTCTCTGAGCGCTTCCGTTTCTTTGGCTTGAATGCCACCATGGAACTCCAGCACAAAAACTCTGGACGCTTTGTTTTCTGGAGTTTTGTGTTGTTTAAGCCATTGTTTGAAGCTTTTTTTATCCAGCAATTGCTCTTGCACTGCTTGCTGTTGTTGCTGATAGTGTTTAGTTAAATCAGTACAGTGTAACTGACCCTTTTTTGATTTTGACTTACCGGCTGCATTGGCTATCAGTCCAATAATCAGCGCAATGGCAAACACTAAGGTGACTGTTTTTGCTAGAAACAGGCCATATTCCATTATAAATACCAAGCTCAATCTCCTGAAACGTATTTAAAAGAGGTTACACGGTGCATTAAAGCAAAAGCCCGGTGCGAAATGCAACCGGGCTTTAGAGAATACCGCAGTACTAAATAAAACCTTAGTCAGCAAGTACCGCAGGATTAGCAACCAACAAGCCTTGGCCCCTGTTCAGGAAAAAAGTCACCGTTTGCGTTTGCATCTCAGTCGTAGCTGCAGCGCTGGGTGAAGGGCTTAAAATAGAGCTGTGCGAGCCAGCGTTAAAGCGGGCTATTGCATTGCTGCCATTTAGGTTGATTCCTCCAGCGGAAGCAGGAATACCAGCTGCGTTCAGCAAACGAGCCATCGGCTCAGTACCCGCTAATGGCATTTTACCCGCAGCCAAGGCTGCTAAAGGATTAAAGTAGCCGTTAGGAATAACTTGATCTGGTAAATTCGCACCACCATCACCCACGACTTCGATAATGTAGGTCGGTGTTCCACTCGCTACCAGACGCTGCGCATAGTTATTTGGGTCGCCAGCATCAGTAACCGTTTGCGCCGCAAAAGCAAATTGCGTCAATGTCGCATTAACGCGATTTAGCTGAGCTGTATTGCCAGTGGTTACCAGACTCGCTAGATAGGCATTTACTACCGGAGCAGCACATGCCGGATAAGTTGCAGCAGAAGCAGCTGTTGGCACACCACAATCAGTATTTGTAGCGACGTAACCCACAAACTGACTTGTCAGTTCGCCACCTGCGCCCAACATCACACTGGCTTTAATCAGTGGACCAAAGGAAGCAGAATCTAACAGGAAGTTCGCCACTGCACCACCAGGCATAGCCAGCGCCGCGCTCTCAACCTTAAAAGCAGCATCCAGCATAGCATTACCACTTGGCGTATTAGCTAATGCCACCATGGTAGCACCTGTTATGCCACCTAAAGAGTGGCCTAAAAACTGTACCCGGCTTAAATCTAAATCCACACCCTGAGCGGTATTCAACGCAAAGCGCAGTGCCAGCATATCTGCGATACTTTGACGCAGGTTATCCCGGGTAACCAACAAATTAGACAGGTTCATGTAGTCGGTTGCTGAATTGGTCGACGCATTGAACGTTAATGTGATCACCTCTTCTTCAGCATTCACTACCTCAGCAGTAAAACCACGGGCACCGTGCAATGGATGGTCTATAGCAACAGTAGCAAAGCCCTGAGAGGATAAAGTACCCGTAATGGCTAGCATATCTTCTTTACGTGATGTAATACCGTGTTGCAGTATCACCACCGGCCATCCCGCTTCAGGCATTGGAATAACATTGCTGTCAGGCACAGTCATTTGCACAGCAATATTTTGATAGCTGTTAATGGCCGGGATAGTATTGAACTTGGTCAAATGTCTGGCAGCATCTAAACGAAAATCACGTAAAGCACCTTGAGATACCGCATTACAAAATCCATCATTTTGCATTTGCGCAGGATCAGTGATAGCGGATTCGATTCCCGCAATTTGAGCTGAACTCAGGCTCGCAATAATGGCACCACTGTCACAACGTGCTTTCCAACGGCTGTTTAAAGGCGCAAGAGCATTTGACTCTGTTGGCGCGCTTAAGAAATAAGGCACCATCATAGTACCTGTATAGTAACGCGCCAGACTAAATGCTGGCTGTCCAGCAAACAGAGGGTTTAATTGTGCCACCGTTAAACCAGTGTTTTGCAGCGTTAGAGGTGTTGGTGCATAACCGGTGGGTGTGGGTGATGCCATCAGTTGTTTAAGGTTAGCTAATACCGCACCTGCAGATTGAGTGGTCATAGCTGCAGTATAGATTAACTGATCTTTATTGACGCCTTCGTCACGAACCAAGGTGTTTTCAAAACTGTTAATTACAGCCTGCAAACCACGCTGCGCTTCCGAGCCCAACGGCAGGGTAGCTAGATCTTGCTTAACAAGTTCATAGTTAGTAGAAGGCTTGATACTGCGGCCCTGATTGTCCTGTAAACCTGACGTGAGCGCCACAATATAAGTGGTAGCCGGTGCTAAAGGTTTTAATGGAATAACAGCAACACTGTTATTGACCCCGGATGAGACAAAGTCCTGGCCGAAAACCAATTCCTCAACAATTTTACAGGCTAAACCCCGAGGTACCGGCTGACAATCGCTATCAGGGGATCTAGGATCACCCATCACGGCTTTAAACAAACGGACTGATCCAGGGGCACTGGCTGAATCGTTATTCAAACTTACACCTGGAGCAAAACTCAACGCTATAGAAAACGGATTTTGTGTTGACCAACCATCTAACGCACCTAAAGCAACTTGCGGGTTTGTATAGTCTGGGTTTGCACCGGTATCCAGAGTCAAGGTACCGTCTGTTGTGCCTTGGAACAATAAATCATTAGGAACAGAAACTGCACCAGCAGAAGGGTCAAATACCACTCTGGAGCTGGGAATAACCTGATCCTGTTCTGTATCTTGCTTAATATCTTCCAGTGAATCACCGCAGCCGGTAAGTCCGAGTGCGACGGCAACGGCTATGCTGATAGCTAGCTTATTCATATGTTCTCCCCTGTCCTAGCTCTTGTCTGTTTTTTTATGTTGCAAAGCAAAATGTTACTTTGCTTATTAAATTCTGGTGGCTATTCCTGATGAACAGCTACGACCAGTTAAAGTTAACTCAATCTTCTTAAGATCGCTAGCGTAAAAATACACTATTCGTGAAGAAAGGTGCAAAATCGTTAAATTCCAAGTATGCTGGCGCCGTTTTTTGCCGGTAACAGGTTGGAATTTATGCATCAGTATACTGCGCCCACTGCGGCCTTACAGCACAAAGTTATTTTAATCACTGGCGCCGGAGACGGCATTGGTAAAGAGGCGGCTCTCACCTATGCGCGCTATGGTGCTACGGTTATTTTGCTGGGCAAAACCACCAATAAGCTCGCTGCAGTTTATGATGAAATTATGGCGGCAGGCGGTGCCGAGCCAGCTATAGTCCCATTGGATTTAAAAGGGGCTACTGCAAAGCATTACCATGATCTGGCGGCAACAATACAGACTGAGTTTGGTCGGCTGGATGGAATTCTGTATAATGCAGGCAAGCTAGGGGTATTAAGTCCCTTTACTCATATAGATTTAGACACCTGGCAAGAGGTGATGCAGGTCAATGTCACCTCTGCAATGTTGCTAACTCAGGCACTGATACCCTTACTCAGTAAAGCTGACAACGCTTCAATCATTTTTACCTCTTCCGGCGTAGGTCGAAAAGGCCGGGCACTGTGGGGCCCTTATGCAGTCTCTAAGTTTGCTACAGAAGGCTTGATGCAAATTATTGCAGATGAATATGATAACAGTGGTATTAGGGTTAATTGCATTAATCCTGGCGCGACCCGAACTAATATGCGTGCCAGGGCATACCCGGGTGAAGATCCGCAAACATTGAAATCACCAGCACAGCTGATGTGGTTGTATTTGTATCTGATGTCTGATGATAGCAAGGGTGTGACTGGCCAGTCACTGGATGCACAACCCAAATAACTATTCATCAGCGCAAAAACGGATATAAAAAAACCGGCGAAAGCCGGCTTTTTTTATGTCCAACGCGATTAATTAACGCGGAGTTAAAATCTCTCCGCCGTGCTCAGTGGCCCAGGCGTTCCAGACAACAACCTTAGCATTGAAGTTATCTACTGCTTTTGCTGTAGCTTCGGCAATCAGTTTATCAGTATCTTTAGCAAATTTTTTATCTACCTGGCTTAACGGCACCACGCTAATACCACGTTCCTGCAAACCTTTTTTCATGGTATGAGTGGCAAGTAGATGTAAACTGCCATTCTCAACATAAAACATCTGCTTGTCTTTATTGATTGTTTTAAATTTTGGTTTAACAGGACGTGCAGAATGTTGCTCAGCTGGCTGAGCATCTGTTACCACCAGATCTGCAGCACGCTTATAACCAAGCTGTTCAAAAGTATAACCTTTCTCTTTTGCGATCTGCTCTAAATGATTGACTAACTCTACTTCTTGATGCCGTTCAGCTAACACCGCATTCAATGTTTCTATCACATCGTTTAATTTTACCAGGGTTAGTTCTTTCGCTGCTTTTTTAAGTTCACGCTTATCAAGTAAAATAGACATTTTCGGCTCCTGTTTAAAACATATCCATAGCATAAACAAAATACTATTTAAAAGAAAGGAATACACATAGTATTCCTATTTAAGAAACTTAGCACAATGTAAAATAGCTACTTGAAATTGGCCAGCAACGCTATAATTTCCGAGGTTTTTTGCTGCATTAGCACATTATCATGTTTGGTTTCGACATTTAAACGTAAAACATTTTCAGTATTAGATACTCTTAAATTAAAGCGCCAATTTATCATTTGCATGCTAATTCCATCTAACTTATTCGTTTCAATTGCTTCATTGGAATAATAGTTAGTTATGTATTGCATCGCTTTCAATGGCTCAGCTAAATGAAAATTTAGCTCACCAGATGAGGGGTAATCAGTAATCATTTGCGCTACCAGTTCAGCCAGCGCTCGTCCACTTTCGCAAACCAGTTGTGCCACGAGTAACCAAGGAATCATGCCGCTATCGCAATAACCAAAATCACGAAAATAATGGTGAGCACTCATTTCACCACCATAAATGGCATCCTCCTGTCGCATCCGCTCTTTAATAAAGGCATGGCCGGTTTTACTGCAGATAGCAATTCCACCGTTTGCTTTTACAATCGCCTCGGTATTCCAATACAATCTGGGATCATGAATAATCTTTTGTGGGCCATATTGGTTTAAAAAAGCAGCGGCTAGTAACCCTACTATATAATAGCCTTCAATAAAGTTACCCAGATGATCAAATAAAAAGCAGCGGTCGAAATCGCCATCCCAAGCAATACCAAAATCAGCCTGATGTTGCAGTACGGCCTGTGCCGTTACGCCTCTATTTTCAGGTAATAACGGATTGGGGATGCCATTTGGAAAATCACCATCGGCCTGATGCTGAATTTTAATAAAGCTAAGTGGAATTGAATGCCTGTTGAATTGCTGCTCCAATGCATCAATGACATGGCCGGCAGATCCATTGCCGGCGTTGACCACCAGCCGCAGTGGTTTAAGGCTGTCGGGTTTAATATAGCTAAGGAGATGCTGAATGTAGGGTGCCAGTATCGATTGTTGCTGATATCGGCCATTAGCAAAAACGAAGCGCCCCTCTTTCTGAACATTATCTAGCTTGTTATCAGCAGCAAGTTGCTGCAACGCTAAAAACGATGCTTCTGGAAAAGGCTCTACCATAACATTCGCCGTTTGTTGCTTAATGGCCTGCAAACCACTATCACCACTAATAGGTCTGGCACCGCGACGCACTAACTTCATACCATTAAAATCAATGGGGTTATGGCTAGCCGTTACTTCAATGGCGCCGTCAATATCCAGATGTTGCGCAGCAAAATACACTTCTTCTGTACCTGTCATGCCAAGGTCAATGACATCTACACCTTCTTGCAACAATCCCAGTGCTAACGCCAGCTTGAGTGCCTCAGAGCTGTGTCTGATATCCCCCCCTAAGGCAACAATTCGCGGTTTTAGCTCAAGCGCAAAAGCACGACCAATGCTCCAGGCAACATGCTCGGTTAACTCAGTGCCCAACTGGCCGCGAATGTCATAAGCTTTAAAGCAACTCAGTTCTGGCAGTATTTGCTCAGTTGCGGCCATATTTATCCTCAAATCGAACGATGTCGTCTTCGCCTAAATAACTTCCCGATTGCACTTCTATCAATTCCAGTGGAATTTTTCCGGGGTTTTCCAATGAATGCACCACACCAATAGGAATAAACGTCGATTCGTTTTCAGTCACCATAAATTCGCGGTCACCATTTCTCACCAGCGCTGTGCCACTGACCACTACCCAATGCTCTGCCCGGTGATGGTGTTTTTGAACTGACAACTTAGCACCGGGTTTTACCGTAATATGTTTAACCTGATAACGGTTTCCCTGATCAACAGAATCATACTTACCCCAGGGACGGAATACTTCACGGTGAAGTTCTACTTCACTACGACCGTATTTCTGCAGCCTGGCAACAATGTTTTTTACTTGTGTTATTGCCTGCTTACTGGACACTAAAACCGCATCCTTGGTTTCAACGACAATAACATCGCTCAGCCCGATCACTACCACCAGTTTCTCTTCAGCATTGATATAACTATCAGAGGTCTCCTCCAGCAACACATCACCGCGACAAGCATTACCGCTGGCGTCCTTAGCCATCACTTCCCAAAGCGCATCCCAACTACCAATATCACTCCATCCTGCAGCTAAAGGCACCATAACCGAGTTAGCCGATTTTTCCATCACAGCATAATCGATTGAATCAGATGGACTACTGGCAAAGCTACTGCTGTCCACCCGCACAAAATCCAGATCAGTATTAGCCTTGGACATCGCTAGTTCGCAAGCCGCCACGATGTCAGGCGCAAATTGACGTAATTCAGCTAATAAGCTGCTGGCTTTAAATAAAAACATGCCACTGTTCCAGTAATAGTAGCCAGATTGCAAATATTGCTCAGCCAGTGCAGCTGCTGGCTTTTCTTTGAATTCGGTGACCTGATAAATCGGCTCAGGAGTAAAAGCAGCCAGCGGTTGGGCAGAGCGGTTGATATAACCATATCCGGTGTGCGCTGATGTCGGAACTATACCAAAAGTTACCAATTTACCAGCCTCAGCTGCAGGTACTGCCTGCAAAACTGCCTGATGAAACGCGGGAATATCTTTAATGACATGGTCAGCCGCCAGCACTAAAAGCAAGGGATCTTGCTGTAATTGCAGTGCTTGTAAAGCCGCTAAGGCAATCGCAGGGGCTGTATTGCGGCCCACTGGCTCTAACATGATACTGGCACAGGGCATTGCCAGCTCCCTTAACTGCTCGGCGACCATAAACCGATGATCTTCATTGCATACCACTATAGGTGATGCCAGTTCAGGTAACCCTTTTAACCGAAGTAAGGTGTTTTGCAGCAAGCTTTTTTCATTGACCAGTGATAAAAATTGTTTAGGCTTTTTGGCGCGGGAAAGTGGCCACAGCCTGGTACCTGAGCCACCTGAAAGAATAACAGGTATCATACTAACTCCTTTTAAAATTGTCCTTTTGTGCAAGGGTTTATTAGCCCCTGCTAGTATAGACAGCTTTACATAATAAAGTCACTGACTGTGATAAAGTAATGCCTTTGAATGAATGAGTCTTTTTAATCTGGTCGGTGCTGTAGACCGTGTGAAATCGGCTATCTTGTCGCGACTTTTTTGCAGGAATGAATGTTATGCCACAATTTAAAGATCTCTTCGTAAATAATAAAAACTGGGCGGATCAGATTGAACGCGATCAACCCGGTTTTTTTAAGCAATTGTCTGAACAGCAAGCACCAGAGTACCTATGGATTGGTTGCTCTGACAGCAGGGTGCCAGCCAATGAAATTGTCGGCCTGATGCCGGGTGAGCTTTTTGTGCACCGCAATGTCGCTAATCTGGTGCTGCACTCTGACATGAACTGCCTGTCGGTACTGCAATACGCCATTGATATTTTAAAAGTAAAACACATTCTGGTAGTGGGCCACTACGGCTGCGGTGGCGTGAAAGCCGCAATGCTAAAACAGCGGGTAGGTTTTGTTGATAACTGGCTTCGGCACGTAAAAGATGTTTATGCGATGCACCGCGAAGACATCGAGCAATTTGAAGATGAAGATCAGCGGGTTAACCGCCTGATTGAGCTAAATGTAGTTGAGCAGGTGCGCAACCTCTGCCATACCAGCTTTGTGCAGGAAGCCTGGGAGCGTGGTCAACCGCTGACCGTACACGGCTGGGTTTACAGCTTGCGCAATGGTAGAGTAAAAGACTTACGTGTCAGTCATTCGAGCATGGATCAAATTGACCAGATTTATGCCATGGACGCCTGTGCCGACACGTCATTCGCTACAGATGAGTTGCCCTAATTAAGCCGGGTTGAGTTACAAAATCACCGTTTTATTACCGTGCACAAAGACTCTGTCTTCGACAATATAGTGTAATGCCTGACTCAAAGCGGCTTTTTCCACATCGCGGCCGGTTTTTGCCATATCCAGCGCACTGTAATTGTGATCAACCTGTACTACCTGCTGCGCAATAATAGGCCCTTCGTCCAGCTGATCATTCACAAAGTGTGCAGTAGCACCGATAATTTTTACCCCTCGGGTGAAAGCCTGCTGGTAGGGGTTGGCACCAATAAAAGCCGGTAAAAAACTGTGATGAATATTAATAATACGCTGTGAAAACTGCTGCACAAAGGCCGGTGTAAGGATACGCATAAACTTAGCGAGAATAAGAAAATCTGGCTGATACGGCGTAATACAGGCTATTAACGCCGCTTCATGCGCCTCTCGGCTAAGGTTTTGATGGCAAACAAAATGATATGGAATATCAAATTTATCTGCCAGACTTTGCAGTTGTGGGTAATTGCCGACAATAGCGGCAATATCAAGCGATAAACTGCCATCAAACACCTTCATTAAAATATCGCCCAGACAATGCGATTCCTTGGTCACCAGAATCACCACACGCTTCGAACGCTGACTCAGCAAGTTTCGTCGGCTGCCTACTGGTAATATAGTATCCAGATCCGCTAGCAGCCGGTTGTCATCAAATACCCCTTCAACTATGGTCCGCATATAAAACTGGCCGCTGTCAGGGTCAACATATTCAGTATTACGGATAATATTCAGCTGATGCTGAAAACAAATATTGGTAATTTGGGCAATCAGCCCCTTAGAATCAGGACACTCTGTCAATAACGTTTTACGTTCCATCTAACTCTCTGTCAAAACATGTGATGTGATAGCTTATTGTTTTACCTGCTTCTGCGTTTAGCGTCAAAGATATTTAGACGTCTAAATGCCGCAAAGCCGCTTTTCTTGTTGTTTAGCCTGGCTAATTGCATAATAGGGCGTCTGATATTTCACCTACTGCCTACAGGTTGCTATGACCCGCTTTGCTTTTGATGCTATTGGCTTTATTCGATCGCCCTATAAACAAAAATTTGCCATACCCCGTCAACCCGGACTGATAGCGGAAGCCTGCGGCGAACTGGTGCTAAGCCCACCTTATGCGGATGACGCCATAGTCCGTGGCATGGACAGCTTTAGCCACCTGTGGTTAGTGTTTGTCTTTCATGAAACAGCAGAAAAAGGCTGGTCACCGCTGGTCAGGCCGCCACGCTTAGGCGGAAATGCGAAAAAGGGCGTCTTTGCCACCCGCGCCACCTTCAGACCTAATCCAATTGGTTTATCTGTCGTAAAACTAGAGGGGGTGGTACGAAAGAATGGCCAGCTTATATTGCAGATCAGTGGCTTAGATTTATTGGATGGTACGCCGATTTTAGACATTAAGCCTTATTTGCCTTATGCTGATGCCATACCCACTGCTGATGCTGGTTTTGCTGATACCGCACCACACACGGCGATGACGGTCAGTTTTTCAGCGCAGGCAGCAGAATTTTGTCAGCAACAAACTGCCTACCCACAGTTGCAGTTGTTGATTGAAAAAGTGTTAAAACAAGATCCCCGGCCATCCTACAAAAAACAGCGGGATGGCCAGCAGCAATACGGCATGAGCCTATACCAGTTTAATATTAAATGGAGCGTCGATGGAGAGCACAATCATGTTACTGAGATCAGCCCTATGCCTTAGCTTTTTGCTGGCCAGCAATCAGGCAACGGCGATACCCGATTTGCCAGAGCCGGTCAGTAACAATGCCGTGGCCAGTACCACAGTTCGCGGCAAAACCTATGTGTTATCCGCAATGGGTATGGGGCCAGGCAAACAAGCTACCGATATCCACAATAAAGTCTGGATGCATTCGCTGGGCGAGTTTAACTGGGCTGAAATGCCGCCCGTACCCAGCCAGCAACGGCTGAATGGTCGGATTGGCGCCAGCGCCATAGCGCTGAACAATAACTTTTTTATCTTCGGTGGCGCCAGTCTGGATAATAATGGTCAGCTGCTAACTGCTAATGACAGCTACCGCTTCGACCCTATAACCCGCCGCTATACCAAACTCAATGATATGCCGGTACCGGTGAATGATGCCGCTATCGTCAGCTATCAAAACCGCTATATTTATTTGATTAGCGGTTGGAGCGATCATGGCAATGTTAATCTGGTGCAGTTGTTTGATAATTTTACCCAGCGCTGGAGTCAGGCGACACCCTTTCCGGGTAAGCCGGTATTTGGCCTTGCCGCGGCTATTCATGACAACATTATCTTAGTGTGTGATGGCGTGAGCATTGATTATCCCAAAGGCCAACCCAGACAATTTGTGATGGAGCCCGCCTGCTGGCAAGCTAATATTGGCAGCAATGCCAATCAGTTAAGTTGGCAGCAAGTTGCCCACCCCACCGGACAAGGGCGTTTTAGAATGGCCGCCAGCACCGTCATAGTCAATAATAAGCCACTGTTTGCCTTTATTGGCGGTAGCCATACGCCCTACATTGCTAATGGTATTGGCTTTAGCGGTAAGGCAGCAGAGCCTGATAGCGCTATCTGGCTGTACTCCCCCACAGAAAGTACATGGTTAGACACGCAAAGCGGCAGTGCTGTAATTGATCTGACGGGCGCAGTGGAGCTAAATGGCTTGCTCTATACCCTGGGCGGTATGCAATCAGGGCAGCAAGTAATAAATAAGCCGATTAGCCATCAGATTAATCTTCTGCCAAATTGATTCACTTGCTAGAATGGCCGTCATTTTTCGACTTTTGCTTTAGAGAGTAGCATGCGCACCAGCCAGTATTTATTATCGACCATGAAAGAAACCCCGGCCGATGCCGAAGTGATCAGCCACCAGCTGATGCTTCGC
>NZ_DAINOE010000041.1:19075-30838 GCF_036735525.1 Arsukibacterium sp.
GCAGGACCTGCGCGCCGAACGCGCCGGCATGATCCGCCGTCTGGCGTCTGGCCTTTATACCTATTTACCCACTGGTGTCAGGGTGCTGCGTAAAGTGGAGCAAATTGTTCGGGAAGAAATGAACAACGCCGGCGCCATTGAAATGCTGATGCCCATGGTACAACCCGGTGAACTATGGCAGGAGTCTGGTCGATGGACACAGATGGATGCAGAATTACTGCGTTTTACTGATCGTCACCAACGTGATTTTGTGTTGGGGCCAACCCATGAAGAAGTCATCACTGATGTGGTACGCCGCGAAATTACCAGCTATAAGCAATTGCCACTTAATTTGTATCAAATTCAAACTAAATTCCGCGATGAACGCCGGCCACGCTTTGGCGTGATGCGCGCCCGCGAATTTTTAATGAAAGATGCCTACTCTTTCCATTTGGGTCAGGACAGCCTGCAACAAACCTATGATGCCATGTATCAGGCTTACTGCAATATTTTCAGCCGGTTGGGCCTGGACTACCGCCCAGTGTTGGCCGATACCGGCGCTATTGGCGGCAGTGTGTCGCATGAATTTCATGTACTAGCCAGTTCGGGTGAAGATGCCATTGCCTTCTCAGACAGCAGCGATTATGCCGCCAATATTGAAATGGCCGAAGCGGTGGCACCCGCCGAGCCGCGACCGGCAGCCAGCCAAATGCTTACTGAAGTAGCAACTCCTGCTGCTGGTACGGTAGCTGAGGTAGCTCAGTTACTCGCGGTAGCAGAGCGGCAAATTGCCAAAACCCTGTATGTACAAGGTGCAGCTATTGACGGCAAGCCGGCTGGCTTAGTGGCTCTGGTATTAAGTGGTGAGCATGAACTGAATACAGTAAAAGCGGAAAAACTGCCGCAAGTGCACAGCCCGCTGCAGTTTGCCAGCGAGCAACAGATCCGTGAGCTGACTGGCGCAGGGCCTGGCTCTGTTGGTCCTGTTGGGGTAACTGTGCCGGTTATTGTTGATCGTAGTGCCGCGCAGTTGGCCGATTTTGTCGTGGGTGCCAATAAAGATGGTGTGCATTTAACCGGCGTAAACTGGGATCGTGATATCCAGGATTATCAGGTTGCCGATATTCGCAATGTCGTTGAAGGCGATGCCAGCCCTTGTGGTAATGGCAAACTGGTGATTAAGCGCGGTATTGAAGTGGGCCATATTTTCCAACTGGGCGATAAATACTCGCAAGCACTGAAAGCCGGCGTATTAAACGAAGAAGGCAAACACCAAATTCTCACTATGGGCTGTTACGGTGTGGGCGTATCGCGCATCGTTGCCGCCGCTATCGAGCAAAATCACGATGAATACGGCATTATCTGGCCAGATGCGATAGCGCCGTTTCAGGTGGCCCTGATTCCAATGAATATGCACAAGTCTGCACGCATTGCAGAGGTCACCGAGCAACTTTACCAGCAACTGATCGCTGCCGGCATTGAAGTATTATTTGATGACAGACGTGAGCGCCCCGGCGTAATGTTTGCCGACATAGAATTACTCGGCGTACCGCACAGCATAGTGATTGGCGAGCGTAACCTGGATAACCGTCAGGTAGAATATAAACAGCGGCGTAGTGGTGAAAAACAGCTGCTGGATATTGATGCCGTAGTCAGTACCCTAGCGCAACAGCTGCGTTAAACCGCACCACTATCGCCTGCCATAGCGATAAGCCCCAGTACCCGGTGCGCTAAAAAGCGCGCTGGGCTCTTAAGCCAATGTTGACACTACGTGCTGCAGCCGGCTCATAGCTGCGGCCATTGCCCTGATTCACGATAACCGCCCCTACATATTGGCGGTCAGCCAGATTATCAAGCTGTAGCCAGGGTTGCCATTGCCAGTTGCCATACAAAAGGGTACTTTGTGCCGCCAGTCCAAACTGCCAGTGTGCTGCCGCTTGCTGGCTATTGTTATCATCACTGTATACCGGCCCACGGTACACAGTGGTTAAATGCAGTGCCAGCCGCTGATCCTGCCAGGGCTGCCATTGCCATTGCCAATAGCCACTTTGTCTGGCAAGCCCAGGTAGCACCTTGCCATCCAGCGTATCGCCTTTATAGTGCGCGGACATCAATGTCATACTGAATAATTGCCGGATACTGTCGCTCGTTTGCCAATCCAGCTGCAGCTCCACACCTTGCCTGCGGGTAGCCGCTGCGTTGCGATAACTGGTGCGCCCGCCAAGGGCGCTGTCTACCACCAGTTCATTGCGGCTGTCGATATGAAACACACTGATATCAAACCAAAGTGGCTGAGCAGCCTGCCATTTTAAGCCCACTTCGGCTTGTTGGTTGGTGGATGCTTGCAGCGTAAAATTTAGCCCGGTGCCCTGGCGTTGATAGGCCATTTCCGAAAGTGTGGGCGTTTCGAAGCCCTCTCCTATACTAGCATAGAGGCTTAGCTCAGGCTGGAGCTGATAGCTAGTGCCAAGTGCCCAGACACTTTGCTCAAAGCGGGTACGGCCACTATCATCCGGGTTACCCGGTACCATAAAATAATCTTCTACGCTAAATTTAAGGGCGCTATGTCTGACCCCGCCGGTCACTAACCAATCATTGCTGGCCTGCCATTGACTGCGCAAATAGACATCTTGCCTGTTCACTTTACCCAGTTCATCGCGGCGCAAGTCGGCACGCTGGCCAAAATTATTGACATAACCAAAGCGCCTGTCACGACTTTGCTCCAGTTGGGCGCCTAGTTGCAGGCTTAGATCGGCATTAAGCTGCCAGCGATACCAGGCTTCGCTGCCCATTACCTCGCGTGTTAAGTCAATTTCACCGCCTGATGAAGTGATAGCGTCACCACTGAAGGCTAAAAACTGATTAATCTGCCGTTTACTGCGCCAGCTTTGCCATTGCCATTGGCCGTGTAAAGGCTTTAATTGCCAGGACAGCTGCAACTGCTTTCCTTGTTTGCGGGTGTTAAACAATAATGCTGCCGGGTGGGTTTGGCGGGGATCAGCGCCAAAATCTGCCGGGCTTAAGCCTTGTGGATCCAATAACAAGGGGTCGTAAGACCAATCCAACCGCAATCGACTGTTTAGTCCCTTCGCGAACTGCCACTGCCATTGCGCCACTGCTTGTTGGCGTTTGGCTGATGCTTGCGGCCTTTCGCCATCACTCTTAAACTGATGCGCAGCAAAGCGCCATTGCTGCTGCTCATAGGCTTTATTGAGTTTCAGATCCCAGTGCTCATTAACACTGGAGTGCGCACTGGCCAGCGATACCTCAGAGGTAGATTGCTCGCGGCTAAACAGCTGCACGACACCACCGGCTGCATTGCCATACAGCACAGCCAAGGGACCACGCAACACCTCAACACGCCCTACTTCGCTTAATAACAACGATGATAGCTGACTTTGTCCATCAGCATTGGTCAAAGGAATACCATCTAAGGTTAAGTATAGGCCGCGCACGCCAAAAGCACTGCGGGTACCAAAACCGCGAATACTGAGACGGGTATCCTGAGCATAGTTAGTGCGACCATCGGCCTGTAAGCCAGCAATGCCCTGTAATAACTGAGCACTGTCTACCGGCAGTTGCCAATCGTTTACGGTTTTACTGCTGATACTGGCTGGTGAGCTAAGCCAGCGACTCGGTTGTTGCTGAGCGCTGATCACCATGACTTCAATTGCAGCCTGCTCTGCTGCATCTTCAGTACTATGAGTCTCTTTGCCAGCCCCCGCTACAGTGGCAAAGGCATCGGGTAACAAGCTGGCTAAAAACAGCATTAAAGCAGTCTGAACACAAACAGCAGATTTCATTCACTTTCCATTGAGTAAGACAATAAGTCAGGGCTTAACATACGCCTATCCTTGGCGAAAATGCAGCTGACTTCCAGCCATTTCTGGTCAGTAGTCAAAAATAGCTGATGAATGCAGTCAGGCTTATTCTGTTAACGGGATTTTAATATAGCGCCGGCCATTTTGTTCCGCTACCGGTAACTGGCCAGCGCGGATATTTACCTGTACCGCCGGATAGATTAACCGCGGTACCGCCAGCGTTTTATCCCGTGCTTCACGTTTGCTAACAAAGGCTTGCTGCTCAGTGTTTGCTGTGACATGAATATTAGTCTGCTTTTGCTCTGCTACTGTGGTTTTATAACGCAGCTCGCGGCCATCAGGCTGGTAATCATGGCACATATACATAATGGTATCCTCTGGCAGCTGATACAGCCGCTGGATAGACTGAAACAAAATATTGGCATCGCCACCAGGAAAGTCACAGCGGGCGGTGCCCGCATCGGGCATAAACAACGAGTCTCCCACAAATAAATGTTGGCCAATTAAATAACTGACACTGTCATTCGTATGACCTGGGGTATTTATAACCTTTGCCGACAACTGGCCAATCGTAAACTGCTGCTGGTCAGCAAATAACACATCAAAATAATCACCGTTGGCCTGCAATTCGGCATCATTGATGTTAAAAAATGTTTTAAAGGTTTGTTGTACCTGACAGATACCCTTACCAATGGCAATAGCGGCTGAGGTATGCCGCTTAAGGTATTGCGCAGCAGATAAATGATCGGCATGCGCATGAGTTTCCAAAATCCAATCCACCTTCAGTTGCTGGGTGTTGATAAACGCCAGTATTTGATCGGCGCCTTCGGTACTGATAGTGCCCGCAGCCGCATCATAATTGAGCACCGGATCGATCACTGCCGCCTGTTTTGTTGCGCTATCTATGACCAGGTAACTAAAGGTACTGCTGTCTTTGTCAAAAAACATTTCTACATGGATTGGCTGGTTAAGTGCAGTCATCTGGACACCTCATTAAATTAGTCTTTACTAAATATTGATTGCATAGTATCTAATAACACCCTAAAATGCAATTCAGTTATATCGATATTCTTTTTAGGAATATAAAATATGTTAGTACTGTTAGGCGCTATAATAATAGGCCTGAGTTTAGGCTTGTTTGGCTCAGGCGGCTCCATTTTGACCGTACCGGTACTGCTGTATCTTATCGGTATGCCGGCGCAGCTTGCTATTGCCTCGTCATTATTTATTGTTGCCGCCATCAGCGCCTTTGGCTCTTTTCATAATAGTCTAAAAGGACTGATAAGCTGGCGGCATGTACGCTGGTTTGGTATTCCCGGTATGCTGGGCACCTATATCGGCGCCTGGGGTGGCACCCTGGTAGATAGTCGCTGGCAACTCCTGGTGTTCTCATTGTTAATGATCGTTGCCGCGGTCTTTATGTGGCGTAGCAAACTGACAGACACCGCCAATCAGTTACCCTTTAACAAGCTTAAAGTACTGGCAGATGGTTTGCTGGTCGGTGCGGTAACCGGCTTTGTCGGTGTCGGTGGCGGCTTTTTAATCGTGCCGGCGCTGGTATTAATGGGCGGCTTACCTATTGTTATTGGTGTAGCCACCAGTCTGGTCATTATTGCGCTAAAGTCTTTTGTTGGCTTTTCCAAATACTATGCCGTGTTTAGCAGCCAGGGGATCAGCTTTGACTGGACCGTTATCGGCCTGATGGTCATCGCTGGTATTGCCGGCAGCTATTTAGGCGCCTGGATCGGCCGGCGCTTACCCAAAGAAAAGCTGCAGCGAGGGTTTGCGGTATTTTTAGCCATTATGGCCATAGTGGTAATCAGCCAGTCTGTTATTTAATTTTTGGAGAAACCAATGAAAACAGCACAGCAATTGGTGGCCGAAGCAAAGGCCTCGATTAAAGAAGTTAACTTAGAGCAACTTACTCAGTACTTACAACAACACGCTGAACCAAGATTAATTGACGTACGTGAGCCGGCAGAATTTGCCCAAAGCCATATCGCTGGCGCGGTGAATTACCCAAGAGGGGTGTTGGAAATGCAACTGGCCAACCACCCGGCCGTTGCGGCCAGTGGTTGCGCGGCTGATATGGCACTGACGCAACTGGCGTCTGAACCTTTGTATTTAATTTGTCGCTCTGGCGCACGTTCAGCTCTGGCCGCTGAGTCCTTGCAACGCATGGGCTTTACTCAGGTGTTTTCAGTTGCACCCGGTATGCAGGGCTGGCTTGATGCTCAATTACCGGTAATAAACTAACAGAGCTTATACGGAGAGTTACATGGACAATTTTACGCCCATATCGGCACTGATTGGTGGCAGCTTAATTGGCCTGGGTGCCTTGTTATTAATGGTAGCCCTTGGCCGCGTTGCCGGTATTTCTGGCATCACCAGCTTGGCGATTTTTCAGCGCGAAGGTCGCAGCTGGCGGCTGGCTTTTGTGGTGGGCCTATTGCTGGGACCGCTGGCAGTAAGCCTGTTACTCAGTGATTTCAACTTTAGCACTCCAGAGTTATCTGTGCGCACCATTATTGCTGGCTTGCTGGTAGGGCTTGGTACGGCCTGGGGTAGCGGTTGTACTTCTGGTCATGGTGTCTGTGGTATCGGTCGTTTTTCAGCCCGCTCCATCACCGCTACCCTAGTATTTATGGCAGCCGGCGTCTTTGTCGCCAGCCTGTTTTAACGGAGTTGACCATGCATATTTTTATCGCTTTTTTCGCTGGCCTGTTAATGTCTGCCGGCATCGCCGTGTCAAAAATGGTTGATCCGGCTAAGGTATTGGCTTTTTTAGATCTCAGTGGTCATTGGGATCCCAGCCTGGCATTGGTGATGGCAGCAGCACTGGCCATTTACAGTGTTGGTTTCTGGCTAGTCCGTAAAAAACCGGCACCGCTCATGGCCGAAAAATTTCAGCTGCCTACGGTTACCAGGCTCGATAAGCCATTGTTAGCTGGTGCCGCTATTTTTGGCATAGGCTGGGGTTTAGTCGGCTATTGCCCTGGACCAGCAATCAGCGCTTTAACGGCTGGCAGCATAGGGACGCTGGGTTTTGTGTTAGCAATGATTGCAGGCTGGTATCTGGCCAGAAAATGGCCACTGCCAACATGAGTCTTACCAACAGTGCCATTAAAGCCTAAAGCACCTGACCAGCTAACAACGACCGCCCGTGCTGTTGGCAGGTATGCTGCCACCAGGGTAACACTGGTGGGGGCGTTGGCTGATTTGCTGCTGGGCTTGCTGAAGATTATCACTGGTGTGCTTGGTCATTCAGCAGCGCTGATAGCAGATGGCATTCATTCACTGTCAGATCTGGCCACCGATGCCATAGTGCTAATCAGCATCCGCTTGGGAGGCCGGGCTGCCGACCATAGCCACCCTTTTGGCCATCGCCGTATTGAAACACTAGGCACCCTATTACTGGGCTTCATCTTATTAGCCGTCGCAGTAAGCCTATTCTGGCAAAACACTGTCAGCCTTTGGCAGGGGCAGCTCAGCCCCACTCCCGCTTGGCCAGTGCTGCTGGTCGCCGCTATGTCCTGGCTTATCAAAGAAGGACTCTTTTGGTACACCATCAAAGTTGCGCGGGCGATGAATTCGGCTTTACTCAGCGCAAATGCCTGGCATAGCCGCAGCGATGCATTTTCTTCTATTGTTGTTTTAGTTGGTGCTGGTGGGGCTATGCTCGGGTTTTGGTGGCTGGATGCTGCAGCAGCCCTGTTGGTTGCCGTGCTGATCACTGCCATCAGCTTACAACTACTAAAACGCAGCCTGGCTGAGCTGATTGATACCGCTATTCCTGAATCACAGCAACAAAGCTACCGCCAGCTTATTTTACAGACCCAGGGAATACTGGCCGTAAATGAGCTTCGTAGTCGTACCAGTGGCGGCAAAGTACTCCTGGAGCTCAAGCTGGAAGTCTCGCCACGACTCAGTGCTTCAGAAGCACATTGGCTGGGCATGCAAGTCAAGCAGCACTTGCAGCAGCAGTTCGGTGAAATCGGTGATATTTTGGTGCACATCAACAGTCCGGCGAAGACACCACCATTAGTAGAGGCTACACAGAATATCCGCCCTGCCTTAATGACAGCGCTCAACCAACTGTTGCGGCGTTATCAACTTGATGCAGATGACGTTGAGCTGATCTTGTATTATCAGCAGCCGATCCAGGCCAATTTTTTGCTCAGTAGCAAAGCCCAACCGTTAATTGATAGGCTCAGCGCCAGCGAACTGTTACAACAGTTGCATCAGCTGTGGCCGCCCGCCGCTCAGCTAGAGATTCGCTTTTACCTGAAAAAAGCAGATTAACTTATGTTGTGACTATCATTTCCATGATCAGACAACTACCATTATGACGAATTTATGACAAGTAATTTCCCAATGACAAAACACGCTTTGCTTTGTAGCCTAAGCGCCTCAGCGTTCCTGCTTATGGCACCGGTTCAAGCTTCGGAATTTGGCATCTATGGCCGGGCACATTTATCACTTGACCAGCTTGATAACGGTAACGACAACGGCCTTAATACATCCAGCAATTCAAGTCGTTTTGGTATCAAGGGCAGCCATCAGGTGCAGGACAACCTGAAAGTGCTACTGCAAATTGAAAGCCTGATAAGGCTGGATGAAGGCAGTGGTGAATGGGCCTCTCGCAACAGTTTTATTGGTTTACAAGGTGATTTTGGGCTGATAAGGGCTGGTTTCTTTGATACGCCGCTAAAAAATGTGCGCAGCAAGACTGACTTATTTTCGGATCAAGTTGGCGATGCCCGCAATATAGTGCGCGGCGGCGGAGTGGATTTAGACCGGCGTTTTCGTAATGGCCTGCACTATCAAAGTCCGGCAATAGAGAAACTTACTCTGGATCTGCACTATTCCACCCATGATCGCACCGGTAGTACCAGTGACAACAAAGATGATGCTATCAGCAGCTCTGTAACCTTTGGCAATAAAACAATGATGCTGATATTAGCTTACGAAAGACGCAACCGGCTTGATGACACTGCATTGAGCGGCATCCGTGCCGGAGCCAGTTATCGGCTCAATGAACAATGGCGTCTAAGCGCTTTTTGGCAAAGCAGCGACAATTCTTCCGGTGGCGATCGCACGGCTTATGGTGTCGGCGCGGCCTACCGCTTAACGGATACCTATAGCATTAAAGCGCAACTGTATCAGGCCTCCTCAGCCGACCGCAATGACAGTGGAGCTACTCTGCTGGCACTGGGGCTGGACCGACGCTTAGGACCTAACCTGACGTTCTATGGTGCCCTGGCAATGACCAACAACCAGCAAAACGCCAGTTTTAATATCTCCGCCGGGGGGCATGGAAAATCGCTAACTATTGAACCCGGACAAGATCCGTACGCCCTGTCATTGGGCCTTATTTACAATTTCTCCGCCAATTTTGGCGGCTAGCTATCGCTTTAATAAGCGCATTTACTGATGTCCCCAGGGAGCTGGGGGCAGTTTATCCAGTGGCTTGCTCAAATCAAAATCCAATCGCCAGGTCCAATTATCACCGCTAAAAGTGCCATAGGTATAACGTTTGCCAGGCACGATTTCAATCTGCCAGCCCAGTAAACTGCCATCTTCAGCGGTACGTTCCGTAAATAAGAAACGCTGTAACTGGTTACTGCCCCCTGCCATCATCAGGCCACCATACATGGTATTGGTGGTATCGGGCTGACCATCAGCCAGCCGGTGATCATGTCGTAATTCCAACATACTGCCCAGGCGGCTGAAACGCCAGGTGCGGGAGCGGTCCCAACTGCCATCGGCCTTTCCGATATGAAATGGTAATGCCAATAAATAGTTATCACAGTGCCTGAAATGTACAACCAGCTGCTCATCCCCAACTAACAAATCAGGTCGATCGTTTCTTGCCTGTACACGCTTGCCGGCATAAGCGTTACCGCAATGGCTGGCTAAAGCCTGCCAGAAAGCGTCAGTACTTTGTTGCACCATATCTTGCTCAGTATCTTGCGGTGCAGCAGCTAAGGCGCAACCGCACATCATCAGGCAACTTATCAGCAATAGTTGTATTTTCATCGGCTTGCTCCGTTATTTTTGCCATACTGTAGCACAGCAAGCAGCCAGGTATGTTGCAAGAATACCGTGATAACTGCTGATAAAAATGCGCTGGCACAAGCTTAAACTAACAAACTTATGCTAAGCTGCTTAAAGATTAATGCCTTGGAGTGACAGGTAAAATGGAGAGTATAAGCCAAATGTATCGTTTTATTGAGCAAACTTTTTTTTATACGCTTAACCGTAAAATTATCGGCAACATTGGCTTTTTAGCGATATTTTTTGCATTAGCCTTATATATGGCCTTTCCAGCCGATGGCGCAGGCGTCACTTGGTGGGCTTTACTACTTATTGGCAGCAGCGCCTTTATATTCACCATTTTATATTTGATGCATCTGATTGTCAGGCCGGTGAATGCACTAGTCGACACCTTGCATCAAAGTAACCGTAAAGGGGCTGATTTAAGTCAGCGCTTACCCGCCTTTACTTTTGATGAGTTTCGTACCCTGTCAGATGAATTTAACCGCTTTGTATCACAACTGAGCGAAGTGCTGGTAGAAGTGCATCAGCAAGCCAGCAACACTCATCATATTAACGAGCAGGTTTCCGGGGCAGTAAAAAGCACCCGCACTAATTTGCAGGATACTGAAAAACGTAGCCAGCAAATTCGTCGTGAAAGTGATGAAGTGCTGGAGCACTTAGCGGACATCGTACTAAATAGTGATGAAATGGGTAAGGTCACGGTTAAAGCGGTTGACAAAGCTCAACTGGCTAGTGGCCAGATGCAGCAATTAAACCGCCAGTTAGCCGCTATTGCTAAACTGTTAGACTCCTTTGGTAGCACCATTAATGGTTTGCATAAAAACTCTGAAAATGTACGGCAAATTCTGGTGATGGTTGAAAACTTTTCTGACCAAACCAATTTGCTTGCACTGAATGCAGCTATTGAAGCCGCCCGAGCCGGTGATGCCGGGCGAGGATTTGCCGTAGTGGCAGATGAAGTCCGCACCCTGGCAGCAAAGGTAAATGATGCCACCAAACAAATTTCTGGTTTTTTAAATGACATGGAACGCCTGGTGAACGAGACCCGTAGCGAGTCTGACAGCTTAAATCAGCAGGCAAAGCAAGCGCAGCAGCAAATCAGCCAGACCAGTGAGGAGTTCTCGCTGCTACAAACGGAGCTGCAAGCCACCAAAGGCGGTATGTACAATATTAATAATACTGTGCTTGATTTGGAAAAACGCTACCAGCAAACACACCAGCATCTTAGTGCTATCGAGCAAATTACCAACGAAGCCTATCAGCAAATGGCGTCCATTGATGAAGCAGCCCGTAATTTACTGCAAGGCACCGCCAGTACTCAGGCGCAATTACAGCGCTTTGCCCGCAAATAACCTCGTAAACTGCAGCAAGGACGCTGCAGTAAAGCAAATAGGCTACGACGGATAGAAAAAACCCGCATTTGCGAGTAAGTTGATATAAATTCAATAAAAATGCGTGTTCTTGTGCGCTGTAGAAACTTGAATAAAATGGCATCGCTTACAGGACTCGAACCTGCGAGCTGCATGGCATTTGGCGTGACAGGCCGGCCAAGCTCTTAACAGAGAGCAACCGACTGAACTACCGCTTGATGCTGAAGTGAGCTTACGCTCTGATGAATACTAACTGAAATGGCGGAGCGGACGGGACTCGAACCCGCGACCCCCGGCGTGACAGGCCGGTATTCTAACCGACTGAACTACCGCTCCGCGCTGGAGTGAGCTTGCGCTCTGATGAATACTAACTGACATGGCGGAGCGGACGGGACTCGAACCCGCGACCCCCGGCGTGACAGGCCGGTATTCTAACCGACTGAACTACCGCTCCGGAATCAGAAAGCGTTTTGCTGCTATGGCGGAGCGGACGGGACTCGAACCCGCGACCCCCGGCGTGACAGGCCGGTATT